>CBRGOK010000548.1:0-3141 GCA_967798035.1 uncultured bacterium | reverse complement strand
TCCCGCCCCGATCAACCTGAACTCGAGCAACGCGTTCACCTCCTTCCAGACGGGGGAGGGTCCGGGGATCGTGAACGCCCCCGTCGCCCCCGGGGCGATCTACGTCGGGCGCAACGGCCCCGAGCCGGGGCTCTCCGTGATCGACCTGAACGGCTTCGGGCAGTCGACGGGCAACCCCGTCCGGGACGACCTGACCACGCCGCAGCTCATCGAGTGGTTCTGGAACCAGATCGACCCGACGGTCCCCGCCGGCATCCCGACGACGAAGTTCGTCTTCAACAAGAACCTCGAGTGGGGCGCCGCCCTCGTCCCGCCGCTCCTGGTCGGGACCACGACCCTCAACGGCGGCTCGGGCGGGCTCTTCTCGCTCACCCGGGACTCCGCCCTCTCGGATCGCGTCGCGCGTCCCCCCATCCTCCAGTCGGTCGCCGACATGGCGATGGGACACTCCCTCGACCGGGTGATCAACAACTCCGACACCACCTGCCCCGCCGCGACGGGGGGAGGCGGGAACGTCTGCGCGGCGGACAACCTCCGGACGCCGAACACGAACTTCTTCCAGAACACGATCCAGGTGGAGCCGGAGCCCAATCCGCCGGGCCTCCTCATCCCGGACCAGCAGCCGCTCTGCACCGCGCCCCTGATCCTCGGGAACGAGGTGACCGCGACCCTCGCGGCCCAGCCCCCGACGGTCACCCAGAACCTGATGGCGGAGGGGCTCCCCTTCGGGAACCCGAACCCCTTCTTCGGGCTCCCGACCCCGCCGACGGGGTACTACCACGGGGTGAACAACGGCGCCCCCAACTTCCTCGGTCCCTTCCCCGCGGGGACGCCCATCTCGGACTGCGGGGGGGTGACCTGGTTCCTGCGCCAGCAGGTCGGGCACTTCCTCTACGTCGTCGATTCGCTCCAGGACAAGGTCGTCGTCCTCAACAGCAACCGCATGACCCTCCTGGACACGATCTCGCTCCCCGACCCGACGCGCCTGGCGGTGGAGCCCAACCTGAAGCACCTCGCGGTCTCGAACTTCTCGACCGACACCGTCTCGCTCGTCGACATCGACCCGGCCTCCCTCTCCTTCCACCAGGTCGTCCGGACGATCGTGGTCGGGAACGGCCCCCTCGGGATCGCCTGGCAGCCCGACAACGAGGACCTCTGGGTCGCCAACAACCTCGGGAACAGCGTGTCGGTCATCAGCGGGATCAACCAGACCGTCCGCAAGACCCTCACGAACCAGGTCGTGAGCCCGATCGACTGCGCGTTGACGACCCGCCAGGTCGGCATCGGGTTCAACACGAACGTCTACTTCGGCTACATCCTCAACCAGGTCGGCACCGTCGCGCTCTTCGAGTCGGGCCCCGACGGGGCGAACGGGATCGGGTTCGACGAGGTGATCGGTCTGATCGCGGAGACCTTCCCCCAGCCGACGGCGATCCAGCCCGACGTCGCGGACCTCTTCAGCGGGGTGTGGATCGCCCATCGGACGGCGTTCGGGGAGCCGGCCGTCTCCCACCTGCACCTCGACAACAGCGTCCCCGGGCCGCTCCCCTTGAACCCGTCGAACACCTTCGGTGGGCAGGTCTCCCCCTCCTTCCGCAACCGGGAGTGGACCATCGACCGGGTGGTCCAGCCCGACCAGCTCTCCGGCATCCCGACCGACCTCGCCTTCGACAACGCGATCAACCTCGGGGGCGGGGGCCAGGTCGACTTCGGCTACGTCTCGATCGGGAGCGTGATCAGCCAGGACAGCAAGCAGCTCATCCGTCCCGTCCCCGGCGGCGTGACCTCCGCCTACTTCCCCGAGTTCATGTTCGTCGCGAGCATCAGCACGGGGACGGTCGACGTCATCGACATCGGGAACGCGCTCCGCGTCGACGTCAACCCGGTCGCCCAGGGGGTCCAGCCGATCCTCGCCCCCGGGGCCACCGTGCTCTGCGACTACTGGCGGCAGTAGCGATCCGGGTCGAGCCTTCCGGCGGGGAGCCCCTCCCTTCGGGGGGACTCCCCGCTCGATCGACGGCGGTTCCGTGAGCGCGCCTCCCCCTCCGGCCCCCGACCTCGCCTCCCCCGGTGTCTCCCCCGAGGGGGTCCGGACGATGTTCGGGAGGATCGCGGCGCGCTACGACCTCGGGAACCGGGTCCTCTCCCTCGGGAGGGACCGCGCCTGGAGGCGGAGGGCGGCGCGGGAGTCGGCCCTCGGTCCCGGGGCGGCGGCGCTCGACGTGTGCGCGGGGACGGGGGACCTCGCCTTCGAGCTCGAGCGCCGCGGCGCGCGCGTCCTCGCCCTCGACTTCTGCCCCGAGATGCTCCGCCTCGGGGCGGCGAAGGCGGCCGCGCGGCGCTCGGCCGTCCGGTTCGTCGCCGGGGACGCCCTCGCTCTCCCCTTCGGCCCCCGGACCTTCGACGCGGCGACGATCGCCTTCGGCCTGCGCAACCTCGCCGATCCGCGGGCCGGCCTGGCGGAGATGGGACGCGTCCTGCGCCCGGGAGGGAGGCTCGTCGTCCTCGAGTTCACCCGGCCGGGGGGAGGCCCCTTCGCGGCCCTCTTCCGGGCCTACGCGCGGCGCACCATGGTCAACCTTCACCGGTCGGCCTTCCGGCGGGTGCTGACGGAGCGCAGAGCGCTCGCCGCCTCCCGCGGGTCGGACGACGTGCACCACGACCCCGTTCCCGACGATCACGTTTGGAACGCGATCCAAGCCTTGCCGCGCCAGCAGCGGGCCATCGTGGCGCTGCGCTTCTACGAGGATCTGTCGGAGCAAGACATCGCCGGCACGCTCGGCGTGAGCGGCGGCACGGTGAAGAAGCAGCTGCACCGGGCGATGGGGCGCTTGCGGGCGGCGCTCGGAGATCGGAGCGAGTCATGAGCCTCGACAACGAAATCCGCGAAGCGTTCCAGCGTCACGAGACGGATGTGGCGCCGCGCTCCGAGGCGTGGACCGACGTCCGCTCGCGTATCCGTAAGAGCCATCGCAGTCGGTTGACGCTCGCGACGGGCGCGACGGCCCTCGGCGTTGCCGCCGCGATCTTCGCCGTGCCGCATCTCGGAAAAGTCGCGCCGCGGCCGGTCGAGATCAACCCCGGCGAATGGAAGACGTACGAGACAAAGGCTGGGGGATATCGACTGCAGTATCCGCCGGA
>CBRGOK010000547.1:0-3154 GCA_967798035.1 uncultured bacterium | reverse complement strand
CGACGGCCTCCTCGACGAGGGAGGCGAGCTGGTCGCGGCCGAGCACGGGGATCCGCGTCACGCCGCGCCGCTTGAGGTCGCGCACGCTGTGGGTCCGGGTGGAGCCCGCCAGCAGCGCGCGCAGCCTCTCGACGATCGAGCCGTCCATCGCCCCTACCGGTAAGCGTACGCGTCCTTCCGGCGGGCGGAGAGGGGCACGCCGGTGAGGAAGGTGCCGAGGACGTTCCCCCCGAGGCCCTGGAGGACGGCGAGCGCCTGCTCGACCCTCGACCGGGGGGTCGACTCCAGGCGCACGACGAGGAGGATCCCGTCCGCGCTCCGGCCGACGACGCCGGCGTCGGTCACCGCGAGGGCCGGGGGGGTGTCGACGAGGATGTAGTGGTAGGACTCCTTCAGCGCGTCGAGGATCGGCTTGAACCTCCCCGAGGCGAGGATCTCGATCGAGTGCTCGGCGGGCCCCCCCGCGCCGAGGAAGGAGAGTCCCCGGAGGAAGGTGGGGCGGATCGCCTGCTCGAGCGGCAGCCGGCCCGTGAGGGCCTCGTGGAGCCCCGGCCCCGGCGCGAGTCCGAGGAGGTCCTCCAGGGAGGGGTCCCGGAGGTCGGCGTCCACGAGGATGACCCGGGTCTCCCGCAGCTCGGCGAACGCACAGCCGAGGTTGACGACGGCGACGCTCTTCCCCTCGCCCCGGAGCGCGGAGGTGACCGCGAGGACGCGCGGGGCGCGCTCCGAGTTCAGGCTGACGAGGCTGTTGCGCAGCCCCCGGAACTGCTCGGCGGGGACGCTCTGCGGCTCGTGGAAGACGACGACGTGGGGGTCGACCCCCTTCTCCACGATCGCGACGAGGTCGTCGGTACTCCCGGTCGGTCGCACTCTTCGTTTGCGGAACATGTCCCGGAACGGCCCGGGGCGGCCCCTTATCGGTCTTCCGCGCTCCCCCGCGTGAAAGCATCGAGGTGGGCCCGGGGCCGGGGGGCGACCCGGCCGGGATTGTGGGTTCGACCGGGAGAACCCTCAACCCCTCCCCTCACCCGCCCGCGTCGAGCGCCTCCGACAGGACGTCCCGGTCGCGGAGACGGACGGGGGTCACGAGGGCCGTGCGGAGCGCGGCCTCCGCCGCCTCGAGGTCGGGGAACTCCGACTTGAGGCCCCCCGACGCCTCGTCGATCTCCCCGGGCGTGGGTCCCGCCGGGGCCGCGAGGAGGAAGGCGGCGAGCGCTGCGAGGACGCGGCGGAGGACCCGGGGAGGAGCCGCCTTCGCCGCCTCGACGAGCCCGAGGATCGTGCGGCGCCGGGCGGCATGGTCCGCGCCCGCCGCGCGCCCCTCGAGCCTCCCGACCGCCTCCGCCGCGAGGTCGCCGAGCGGGTCGTTCGCGTCCTGGAGGACCCTGTGCGCCTCGAGGAGCAGGTCGGGCGGCGGGGCGAAGGGCTCCGTCCCCGTCGAGGCGGCGACGAGGAAGACGCGGAGGCGGTCGCGACCGGAGAGGGGGAGGGCGGCGAGGCTCGCCGGAAGCGCGGAGGCGAGCTCGCCGCTCCCGCCGAGGTCGGCCTGCCGCCGCGCCGCCTCCGCGAGGGAGGCGAGGAAGAAGGGGTCGGCCTCCTCCGCGCAGGCCGCCCAGAACCGCGCGGCCCCCTGCGCGCCGCTCCCCGGGAGGAGCCTCTTCCCCAACCGGCGCACCTCCGGGTCGGTCGAGCCGAGGAGCGGAGCGAGCTCCTCGACCGAGGGGCTGGCGGCGCGGAGGGCCCGCTCGGCCGCCCGGAGGAGAGGGAGGCGATCGCGCCGGAGGAGCGCCGCCGCGGCGGCCGATTTCGGAGGGGATCCGGCCTCGGTGAGCGCCTCGATCGCGGCGGCCGCCACCCTCGGGTCGGAGGCCTGCACCTCCCGCTGGATCGCCTCGGCGATCCCTTCCCCCCGGCACCGGCCGAGGATCCGCACGAGCGTGGCGCGGACACCTCGCGAGGATGCCGCCAGCCGGGAGAGGCAGGCGCTCCCCACGCTGGGTTCGCTCGGGGCGAGCGCGAAGAGCGCGTGGGCGGCCCCGCGGCGCAATCCGGCGTCGGGATCCTCGAGGGACAGGACGAGGCGCTCGATCAGGTCGGGGGACCGCAGGACGCGCGACGCGCCCCAGGGCGCGCACAGACCCGCGAGGGCGTCGGCCCCCCGATCCCCCCCGGAACGCGCCTCCTCGGCGAGGACCCGCTCGACCCCCGGGGGGCCGAGGAGCGCGAGCCCGATCGCGGCGATGCGGCGCTCGCCGGGAGGTCCCGATTCGAAGGCCCGGACGAGCCGCAGGAAGACCTCCCCCCCGCCCGAGGAGGGGGGGTCGCGGGTGAGGAAGCTGAACCGGGGAGGGAAGGCGACCCAGTGCAGGCCCGTGGCGTGCTCGATCTCCTGCAGGAGCTGGGGGAGGGGCCCGCGCATGTCGGCGCCGAGGCGCGGCTCGTCCCTCGCGACGGCGGGGTCGAGGAGCACCGGTTCCAGCCTCACGGCCTCGTGGCGGTTCAGGTCCTCGAGGAAGCGGGAGACCGGCTCACCGGCGTAGTCGGCCTCCAGGACGACGGAGGCGAGGACGGTCTTCCGAGCCTCGTCCTGCGGCACCTCGATCGGGCGGGTGCCGCCGTGCAGCGCCAGTCGGATCGCCTCCTCGGCGACGGCCGCCAGCGGGTCCTTCCCCGCGGCGTAGGTCTTCATGAGGTAGCCGAGGAGCCGGGGCTCCGTCCCGAGGACGCGCGCGATCCGGCGGCGGGCCTCGGCGTCCCCCCCGCGCAGGACCTCCTCGACCAGGGGGAGGTCCTCCATCCGCAGCGCCTCCCGGAGGCGGTTCTCGGCATTCCGGCGCTCCGCCGCGTGCGAGGAGGAGAAGGCGCGGAGCCAGGTCTCGACGTCTTCCTCGGTCCGTAGGGTGCCCGCGAGGCCGAGGAGGACGAGGAGGAGGCTCACGACGGGCGGACGTTAGGTCGCGGCGCGCGCGCCGACAAGGTCGCAGGCGGGCGTCCCGCCGCCGGCCGGCGCCTGATCCAGGGACGTATACTCCGAGCCCTCCCATAGGAACGATGCCGCTCGACCTCCTTCTTCTTCTCCTCCCCGGCGCGGGGCGTCTCCCGGGGGACGCCGCCTCGCTGGCAACGATCAAGGCTTCCGAGCTTCGCGCCCACG
>CBRGOK010000546.1:0-3156 GCA_967798035.1 uncultured bacterium | reverse complement strand
CCGAGAGGGGGAGGCTGCGGGGCGGGACCCCCCCCGCCTGCCCGATCGAGAACTTCCCCTCCTCGGAGGCCTGGGCCGGCTGGTTCACGACGGTGCCGTCCTTGAGGTGGATCTCGACGGCGCCGTCCGTCGCGAAGGTCTTCACCTTCGCGAGGTCGATCGTGATCGATCCGAGGCCCGCGGACTCGAAGGTCATCTTCCCGCCGGCGACGGAGACGACCTTGCCGATCAGGCGCTCCCCGCTGACGAGGAGGACCTCGTCGGCGCGCGCGAGGCCTCCGAGGGGGAGGGCGAGGAGGAGAGCGAAGAGGGCGAGGGGGGTCCGCATGGGGGATTTCCTCGGGTCGGTCAGGCGGCCTTCACGTCGGAAGTGCAGAAGGCGCACTTCGTCGCCTTGAGCGGGATCGCCGAGATGCAGTACGGGCAGTTCCTCGTGGTCGGGGCCGCGGGGGCCGCCGCGGGCTCCTTCTTCTTCAGGCGGTTCACCTGCTTGATGAGGATGAAGACCGCGAAGGCGACGAGGACGAAGTCGAGGATCGAGTTGATGAAGACGCCGTACTTAAGGAGGACGGCGTCCTTCGCGGGTCCGGTCGGCCCGGCGAGCTCGACGGACATCTTCGAGAAGTCGACCTTGCCGACGAGCAGGCCGAGCGGGGGCATCAGGATGTCGTTGACGGCGGAGGTGACGATCTTCCCGAACGCGCCCCCGATGATGATCCCGATCGCCATGTCGAGGACGTTGCCCCGCATGGCGAACTCCTTGAATTCCTTCAGCATGCCCACGGCGCTTCCTCCTTGCGACGAGACCGGCTCGGGGGGGGCAGGAACGGGCGCCCCGGCTCCGTTGCGCGCCGGGCGCACCTCTTCTTCCCGAAGTGCCGTCGGGCGATCTCGGCTCCCCAGCTCGGGCTCGGGGCGCGATCATCCTTGCGCCTGGGAGCCCGTTCAAGGTCGCCCTCGCTAGGATCCGGGCTCCGGCCGTGCGAAAGTCGATCGGGTCCACGTTCGGGGAACGGACGCCCAGGGAGGACCCCGTCGCCGGGCGCGAGACGGTCCTCCGCGTCGAGCGGCTCGTCGCGGGCGGCGCCGGACTGGCGCGGATGCCCGACGGGCGCGTCGCCTTCGTCCCCCTCGCGGCGCCGGGGGACCTCGTCCGGGCGAGGGTGGTCCGGGAGCGCCGCCGCGAGGTCCACGCCGAGATCCTCGAGGTCGTGGAGCCCGGGCCCGCGAGGCGCGCGGCTCCCTGCCCGTACTTCGGGACGTGCGGCGGCTGCGACTGGATGCACCTCGCCGAGGAGGCGCAGCGGGAGGCGAAGGGGGCGATCCTCCGCGAGGCGCTGCGCCGTCTGGGTGGGGTCTCCTGGGAGGCGCCGATCGAGATCGTCGCTTCGCCGCCCTTCGGCTACCGGTCCCGCGCCCGGCTGACGGTCCGGGGGGGGGCGCGTGGGCTTCCTCGAGGCGCGGAGCGCGACGGTCGTCGACGTCGAGGCCTGCGCCGTGCTCGAGCCGGAGGGGAGCCGGGCCCTCGGCGAGGTCCGTCGGGCCGCGCGGGAGGGGAATGCCCCCGCCGAGGTCCACCTCGCCGTCGGGGAGGAGGGCGCGGCCTGCTCGCCCCCGATCCCGGGACTGCCCGCCGGTCCCGTCACGTGGAGGCTCGGCGGGCAGGAGTTCCGTTTCGATCCGGACGCCTTCGCCCAGGCGAACCGGGCGCTCGCCGAGGATCTGCGTCGCGAGGCGGTCGGCGAGGCGCGAGGGGATCGCGCGCTCGACCTCTACTGCGGGGCCGGGTTCTTCTCGCTCGCCCTCGCGCCGCGCTTTCGCGAGGTCCTCGGGGTCGACGGCGACGCGCGGGCGATCAGGCGGGCGCGGGAGAACGCGCGGTCGCTGCCGGGCGTGCGCTTCGTCGCCTCGGGGGCGGGGGAATGGTTCGCGCGCGGGGAAGCCCCCGAGCGTGCCGACTTCGTCCTCCTCGATCCCCCGAGGACGGGGACGGAGCCCGAGGTCCTCGAGGGGGTCGCGCGGATGGCGCCGGCCCGGATCGCGCTCGTCGGGTGCGACCCGGCGACGTTCGCCCGGGACGTGGGGAGGCTCGTCCGACGGGGATGGAGGCTCGAGAGGCTGGCGGCCTTCGACCTCTTCCCGCAGACCCATCACGTCGAGGCGGTCGGGAGGCTCGTCCCGGCGTGAGGCCGGGGGCTGCCCGCGCCCTTGGGGCCGCGGGCGAGCGTGCGCTCCTCGAAGCGGGTGATCGACTTCCCGATGACGATCGCGATGACGACGAGGCTCGCGATCATCCCCCCGAGGGCGTACTCGAGCTGGTGGACGATGCTCCAGAACGGCGCCTCGACGGGGGCCGGGGGATGCCCGGCGGTCATCGAGAGGAGGGTCGCCGAGAGGGTGACGGTCACGTTCACCATCGCGACCCAGAACCGGCCCCGATCCTCGTGCTCGCAGAGCTCGGTCAGGATCGCCGTCAGGCGCCTGCGGAGGAGCAGGAGGACGCCGAGGGCGACCCCGAAGGAGAGGAGGGTTCCGACGATGAACGCCCCGACCTGCGTCATGGCACCGCCTCCTGGCGGGTCGAATGTAGGGCCCTCGCGGGGGGGGCGGTAGGGGGATCCCTACACCCGGCAGGCGCACCCCTTCGCGCGCAGGCGGCGGCGCTGGGCGCGCGGGGAGTCGACGAAGGCGCGCTGGACGAGCGGGCCTTTCGCGAGGCGGCGGTCGAGGGGGCTCGCGTGCCGGTAGCCGCGCCGAAGCATCTCCTCCACGAGGGCCTGGTGCCTGCGGAAGAGGGCGCGCGTCTTCCCCGCCCAGCGGAGGGTCTCGGGGTGCCGGGAGTAGCCGCGCTTCCGGCGGGTCAGGATCGACCAGACGGCGTGGAGCTCGCGGTGCTCGCCGAGGAGATGGGAGCGGCAAAGAAGGAGGGGGGGGAGGTCCCAGATCCGCACGGTCGTACGCGGGAGGGAGGCTTTCTCCCGGAGGGGGGGGCGTCCGTCCATGTCCCTCCGCCGGCCCGACCCATGTGGGTCGCTCCGGCTCCGCCACCGCCGGCGGGAAGCCGGAGTATGTTTCTCCGATGCCCGCCCGGGGGGGCGGGCCGAGCCGACTGTCGACGGGGAACGACGCCCCGGGGGAGGGATCCGACCGCGGGGC
>CBRGOK010000545.1:0-3169 GCA_967798035.1 uncultured bacterium | reverse complement strand
CTCCGGTGGACAGGAACGCTCCCCGGATGGATTCCGGGCCCGGACGCGGAGCACCTCAATCGGCGAGCGATGCTCCGCGTCGACGGCGGGCGGGCGGAGATCCGCCACCTGGGAGCCGGGAACTGGAGGCTCCGGCTCCTCGGGCCCGCCGAGCAAGAGATCCTCCTGCGAATCGGCGATCGGCCGCCAGAGCAGGTCGAGTGGACGGTCGATCGCGGTCGGAGTCGCTGAATCGTGGCTTGAAGGGGTCCGCGCATCCCGTATCGTTCGCGGCCGGAGAACCGACCCCATGGCGAGACAGCGAGACAACTCGCGCCGACGCGGTCACCGCTGGCGCAAGGCGAATCACGGCAAGCGCCCGACCCACAAGCGGAAGCGCCGACTGTAGCCGGAGGTGGCGGAGGACCTCCTCGTCACGACGGCCGTCTCGCGGACGACCGGAGTTCCCGGGCGCAGCCTCAACAGCGCCCGGACGAACCACTTCGTCGTCGACGAGCCCGCCTACGCGGGGGGGCCGGGAGAGGCGGCGACGCCGGCCGAGGTCTTCCTCGCGGGCGTCTCCGCCTGCGGCGTGCTCCTCGTCGAGGCTTTCGCGCGCGAGGAAAAGGTCCCGCTGAAGAGCGCCGTCGCCCGCATCGAGGGGATCCGGGCGAAGTCGGACCCGGCGAACTTCAAAGAGGTGCGCCTCCGGTTCGAGATCGCGGGCGTGGACGCCGGGACGGCCGCCCGGCTCGTCGAGCGCTACAAGGGCCGCTGACCTCTCTACCGCGCGGTCGCCGTGGCGACCCGGGTGACGGTGGAGGTCGCGGTGGTCCCCGGCTGAGGCCCCGACCCTCGACGACGAGCGTGCGGGAGGTCCCGGGCGCGGCGAGGCCTGCGGACAGCCGGTCCCCTCCTCCTCGATGGGGAGTTTCCCCGCGGGTGTAACCGTCCGCGTCTATTCGGACGGGGGGACCAGCGAACCGACGGAGTGCGGAGGCGGGGCTCCCCTGGTCCGGGGGGTCGCTTCGCCCCCGCCGCTTGACATCGGGCGCGAGGGGCTCGATAAGAGGGACCCCCGTCTCGATAGGGAGCCGGGGAATAATTCTCCGGGGAGCCCGCGGCACGGCTCCCCGAATTCTTTCTGGGGCGGAGGAGGAGCGCGATGGCCGCGGTGATGGTCTTCGTGGACGGGTCATACTTCGAGTCCCAGATGAGGCTGCTGGGGCCGAACCTAAAGTGGGACATCGATCGACTGGGACCTTCCCTGGTCGGAGCGACGGGACTGGCCGAGGCGACCTTCGAATGGCTCCACTACTACGGCTCGTACCCTCCTCCCGAAGCCTGCCGCACTCCTGCGGATCGGCGGGCCCGGGAGCAGAAGCTGCAGTTCCTCGAGCGTCTCTCTCACTCCCGGGGAGTGAGCGTGAGCGCCTTCGAGCGTAGGCCCCGTGTCGAGACATACGGCTCCTGCTCGACGGAGGTGGTCGTTCTCCGGGAGAAGGGGGTCGACGTCGCCCTCGCGAGCGACATGCTCCGACTCGCGTGGGCGCGTGCGCACCGGGCGGCCGTGCTCGTCTCGGGGGATGCCGACCTCCTTCCCGCGGTCAGGGCGCTTCGGAACCAGGGAATCAAGGTGCTCGTCGCGAGTCTCACCGATCGAGCCGGTCTAGCGCGGGAGCTCCGGCGCGAGTGCTGGGCGGTCCCGGGACAATGGCGATGGCCTGCGGGGGCCGCCGTTCCCGATCGCCTACCCGCCCGATAGGACGGGCTCGACCAGGAGGAGTTCCCCGGCAGAAGGCGTCCCCGACTCCGCAACCGCGATCACCAGGTAGGTCCCCGCCGGGACCGCCTTCCCCTCGATCGCGACGGACACCCGCCGGCGGGAGCCGGGGCATGCCCACGACCCGACTTCCTTGAACCGGAGGGGCTCGACGATCGGCGAGGGATCCCCTTTCCCCAGGAGAGCATCGACCGAGACGAGGGTGATCGAACCGATCCCGTCCCCTTCGGAAACCTCGATCTCAAGGACCTCCGTCCCTTCCCGGCCTCCGCCGCTCCTCACGATCCACGGCCGCCTCCCGTTCAGATTGGCCCAGCGATCCTTGCCCGTCGCCGAGGCGGGAACGGCTCGGCCGCCCGTCGATCCGTTATCCGGCGGGCTCGCGGCGGCGGGATCCTCGAAATCCCCGCTCGCTCCCTTCGGGAGCGTCGCAAGGAGCGTCGCGTTCCTCGGGTACCACCTGGGCCCCACGCCCGTCACAGAGTTCCACGGCCCTCCCGACAGGGGGCAGTCCTCCGGCCCCGCTGAGAGGCCGTCGTGGCTTCGTCCCGCTTCGCCATCTCCCGGCAGGGCCGGGACCCAGGACCACGTCGAGAGGCTCGAGATCCGACGCCCGTCCGGGAGCAGGATCCAGTTCGAATGCCACTGCTCCCGCCGCTCGGAGAGAAAGGTCCATCGCGTCGGCGTCGTGGGGTCATCCTCCTCGGCCACCTCACTGCCGGCGGCGACGAGGTGACCTCGGTTCCCAGCCCCGGCGCAACTCGCTCCGGCGAGCAGCCCCGCGCATCCGGCCAGGGCCCACCGGTCCCTGCTCGACACCACTCTCATCTCCCACCTCCTTTACCGTGCGCCCTTCCATCGCCTTTCGCCCCCCGATCCGACACGCCCGCTCGGCCTCTACGCCTGGATTGTCACCGCTAGCCCGCGCGTCATCGCGCCGGGAATCGGCGCAGGACCCGGATCGACGACGTACCACTGGGCGTAGAATGAGAAACCAACGAGCGAGGCACTCGCTGGAATTGCGATCGGCGCGACGAGTCGGCCATTCGCCGGCCCGAACGCGGCCGTCGTCAGGCCGAAAACGAGGTCTGGAGAAACGAGCAGGGAGCAGGCCGGCATCCCTTGGGCGACAAGGTTTAGGGGAAGCGGCACGCCCCACCACTGCGTGTCGGAGAATCCGAGGAGCAGGAGCGCAGGCAGCCCCGGCGCGGTCTCCGAGAGATTCACCTTGAAGGTCGTTCCGATCTTCGGAGACCTCGTCGCGCCGATCCTAGGAGTGGATCCCGAGGACCCCGCGCAGCCTACGCCAAACGTCGCAACGCCGATGGGCGCTCCCGAGAATACTCGGACCTTGCAATTCGGCTGGTTGTAGGCGCCCGCCGCGCCGACTGCCAGGTCCGGGAAGTC
>CBRGOK010000544.1:0-3188 GCA_967798035.1 uncultured bacterium | reverse complement strand
GCGACGTCCGCGGAGCTCGCACGTGGTTGCGCGCCGGCTTCTTCGAGTTCGTCCCCAGGGCCCGGGGAACGCGAGCTCACGGCGAGCGAGAACCCCGCGTCCAGGAGGCGGTGCGCCATCGGGCGGCCCATGATGCCCAGCCCGATGAACCCGACCGACTCGCTCACGAGATCGCCTCGCGAGCGCCCAGGGTGTAGCCATACTCCTCGATCCAGCCGAAGGAGTCGTCGGTGCGGCCGCTCGGACGGTACTCGAGGCCGACGAAACCGTCGTACCCCGTTGCGTCGATCGCCTCGAAGACGAACGGGTAAGCGATCTCTCCGGTCCCGGGCTCGTGGCGGTCGGGGGGGGCGGCCCCCCCCGGGGGGGGGGGGGGCCCCCCGTCGCAGGCACGCGAGCACCTGGTCGACGACAGCCCCCACGCCTGCCGAGCGATCGATCCCGAGGGAGAGGCAGGGGGTGCTCCGCGTCAGCCTCTCGAGCACGCGGTCGGCCGCCTCGCTTCCCCCGGGGTAGAGGAGGTCGAGGGCGGCCGCGTACCAGTAGAAGTCGTTGAGCTCGAGCGTGAGCTGGTTCGTCGCGCGGATCAGGTCGCGCGCGACGTCCGGCGGGAGCGGGCGCGCGAACCCCTTCGGCGAGAACCGGGCGAGGAAGACGAGGGCCGGCGCCACGCCCGCCGGATCGGGGTCGAGCGGCGGGACGAACATCGCCTTCTTCTTGAGTCCTCCGCCGTCCTCGAGGGGCCGGAGCACCCCGGTCGCCTCGCCGAGGAGCTCCAGGCTCTCGTCCGTCAGGCGGATCGGCTCGAAGACCGGGTAGATCCGCTCCCCGTCGCAGAAGACGAGGTTCTCCGTGAGGAGCGTCATCCCGGCGCGCGCCGCCAGCGCGATCGAGGTCGTCGTCTTCCCCGCCCCGCCCGGGCCCGCGATCAGGATGCCGCGGTCCCCGTCCCGCACGGCCGAGGCGTGGATCATGTCCCAGCCCCGCGTGCGCCGCAGGTGCCAGGCGAGGGGGAACCAGACCAGGTAGCGCATGAGGTCGAAGAACTTCTTGCGCTCGAAGTCCGCGTACTTGGCGAGCTTCTTCGCCGAGGGCCGGTACTGGTAGGCGACGTCGAAGGCCGGACCCGAGGGCCCCTTGCGGAAGCGGAGCTGGAGGTTCGGGTCCCGATGGGTGTCCGTCCAGACGAGCTGGTCCTCCCCCAGGTGCATGCGCTTGCCGAAGGCGTCGAGGCCGTCGACGTCGAAGACGGGCGCCTCGATGTCCTCCCCCGGCGCGCGCACGATCCACTCCGCATCGACCTCGAGGTCCGCCCGGCCCCACGGCTCGCGGACGTGCTCGCCGAGGAGCGCCCGCACGTACTCGAGCTGCTCGGGGTTCGTGCACCGGAGGTTCAGCGTGACCCCGTGCACCTGGATGCCGATGCGGTCGATTTCGGGCCGGGTCATGAGGCGACGGTCTCCAACTCGAGCCGGGCGGGGGAGGATCCGGGATCGGCGGCGCCGAGGAGCTCCCGGGCGACGAACGCCCCGTTGCGCCGAAGGTCGAAGCGCTCCTCGACGAGCGCCCGCGCCCCCTCGCGCAGGCGCGCGCGGAGCTCGGGCGACTCGAGGAGGCGCTCGATCGCCGCCGCCAGGGCGGAGGGATCGCGCGGGGGCACGACGAGGCCGGTCTCGCCGTCCCGGACGAGCTCGGGGATCCCGCTCACCGGTGTCGAGACGATCGGGACCCCCGACGCGGCCGCCTCGACGAGGACGTTCGGGACGCCGTCCCGGTCCCCGTCGCTCCCGAGCCGGCACGGCAGGGCGAACACGCTCGCCTCGCGGTACCAGCCGCGGACCTCCTCCTGGTCGAGTGGCCCGTCGAGGAGGACCGTCGACTCGAGGCGCAGCGCGCGGATCTGGCCCTCGATCTCGTCCCACCGGTCCCGGCTCCCCGCGATGATCCGGCACTGGAATCGCCGGCCCCGGTCCCGCAGCAGCGCGCAGGCGGAGACCAGGTCGTCGATCCCCTTCTTCTCCACGAGGCGCCCGACCGCAAGGACCAGGGGCGGGTCCGCGAGCCCGCAGGGCTCGAATCGGAAGCGCTCGAGGTCCGCCCCGTGGTAGATGTGCCGCAGCCGGGCCATGCCGCCCGGGCCGGCGAGGGCCTCGAGCGCCGGGACGTTGTAGCCGTTGCAGGTGAGGACGAGGCGAGCCGCCGCGAGCTTGCGGCGGAGGAGGGAGGGCTCCGAGAGCGCGACGTCGCGCGCGTGCGTGGCGAGGCTGAAGGGGAGCCCCGTCAGCCGGTGCACGAGCCAGGCGACCGACCCGGGGAAGTGGACGAAGCCGGCGTGGAGGTGCCGGATGCCGTCGCGTCGCGCCAGGCGCGCGACCTCCCCCGCCTGGACGAAGCGCTCGAGGAGGTCCCGGTCGAGGGAGGCGAGGACGGAGGCGAGCGTGGCGAGGTAGCGGAGGGGATGGCGGAGGAGGAGGCGGAGGTGGGCGCGGAGGTAGGCGCCGGTCTCCGGGAGGAGCGGGAAGGGGAGGTAGTCGATCGGCGAGCGCACCCGCGAGAAGAGCCGGTGGCGGACCGGCTCCTGAGGCTCGTTCATCGAGTAGATCCGCAGCGGGAGGCCCTGGCGCTCGAGCTCCAGGATCTCGTTGAGGATGAACGTCTCCGAGAGACGCGGGAAGCACTTGAGGAGGTAGCCGATCGGCGCCCCGCCCCGGGCAAGGTCGGCCGACGCCCCCGCGCGCGGAGCCTCGCGCGGCTCCGCGTCCCCGGACCCGTTCCGGTTCACGCGGGGATCCGGGGGGAAGAGCCGGAGGAGCCGTTGTCGCCGGCGCCGTTGCCGCCGTTGCCTTCGGCGTGCACCGCGCGGGCGAGCCCACCGGCGAGGGAGCCCCCCTGGTTGAGGACGGCGGGGGCGAGCTCGACGGAGACGGGCGCGACGAGCTCCCTCTCGGGCTCCTGGCGCCGCGCCGGGGTGAGCGTGCGCTCCACGGTCACCTCCTGCGCGACCTTGGACTCCTCGTGGGCCCCGTTCGTCCCGTCGGCGATCCAGCGCTCAAGGAGGTTGTGGGCCTCGGCATCGTGCATCTGCCGCGGGGGGCGCTTCATCATCACGGCGGAGGCCTCGAGGAGCGGGCCGCCGATCTTCCGGTCGAGGGCGACCATCCCGCACCGGATGGCGTCGATGACGATCC
>CBRGOK010000543.1:0-3191 GCA_967798035.1 uncultured bacterium | reverse complement strand
CGCGATCGCCGCGGCCCGTGTCCCCGCCGCGCCGCAGTAGAGCGAGCCGACCGCCAGGGTCGCGGCGGCGAGGATCCGGGAGAGCCCGCCTCGAAGCAGCGCCGCCAGCGAGAGCGCGACGCAGGGGGCGACGAACTCCGTCGCGGCGTTCGTGTTCCCGAACGTAGAGACCGGGTAGCGCCCGCTCTCGTAGACGCGGAGGACTGCGGGGTGGTCGATCCCGGCGCGCTGGAGGAGACCGTAGACCGCGACCGCCAGCCCCGAGGCGACGGCGACGGTAAGGAAGCCCCCCTCGCCTTCCCGTTCCCTCGCCAGGACGCCCGCGAAGAGCGCTCCTCCCCCGAGGGCGAGGATCGTCCGGATCCCCGCGTGGAGGTCCCTCGCGACGAAGAGGCTCAAGCCCATGGCGGCGAGGAGGGCGAGGATCGGTCCACGGAAGGGGATCGCGAGCGACTCGCCCCGGACGAGGGCCGGGAGGACCGCGAAGAGGGCGAGGAAGGCGACGAGGAGGAGCGCCGCGAGACCCGCCTTCGCCTCCTCGAAGCGCGGGAGGCTCGGCAGGAAGAAGAGCGCCGTCCCCGCGACGGCGACGCCCGCGGCCGCGCCGGCGAGCGGGGCGCGGTCGGAGTTCATCCCTTCGCGGCGGGCTCGAGGATGGCGTCGACGAAGGAAGCCGGGTCGAAGCGCTCGAGGTCGTCGATCCCTTCCCCGAGGCCGACGAACCGGACGGGGACGCCGAGCTTCTCGCGGACGCCGAAGATCGCCCCCCCCTTCGCGGTCCCGTCGAGCTTCGCGAGCACGATCCCGCTCACCGCGATCGCCTCGCGGAAGACCTCGCTCTGGGAGATGGCGTTCTGGCCGTTCGTGGCGTCGAGGACGAGGAGCGTCTCGTGCGGCGCGCCCGGGATCTTCCCGGCGAGGATGCGCCGGATCTTGCGGAGCTCCTCCATCAGGTTCTTCTGCGTGTGGAGGCGGCCCGCCGTGTCGACGATGAGGACGTCGATCTTCCGCGCGAGGGCCGCCTCCGCCGCGTCGAACGCGACGGCGGCGGGGTCGCCTCCGGGCGCCCCCTTCACGATCGGGACCGCGAGGCGATCCGCCCAGATCGTCAGCTGCTCGACCGCCGCCGCCCGGAAGGTGTCCCCCGCGGCGAGGATCACCGACTTCCCCTCCCGGGAGAGGTGGCGCGCGAGCTTCGCGATCGTCGTCGTCTTCCCCGAGCCGTTCACCCCGGCGACGAGGACGACGGTCGGCCCCGACGGGGCGAGCGCGATCCCCGTCCCGCACCCCTCGAGCCGCTTCAGCAGCGCCGCGCGGAGGAAGGGGAGGACCTCCCCGGTCGTCCGGATCTCGCGCCGCTTGTACGCGCGCCGGACCTCCTCGACGAGGGGGGCCGCGGCGCCTCCCAGGTCGGCGGTGTAGAGGACCTCCTCGATGCGGTCGAGGGAGGACTCGTCGAGGTCGCGCCCGATCGAGAGGACGGCGCGCAGCCCCTCGCCGAGGACCTCGCGGGTCCTCTTCAGGCCGTCGAAGAGGGCTTTGAACAAGCGCCTAGCGGGGAGGGGAGGCGGGGTCGGCGGGGATCCCCTCCCGGTCCGCGGGCGGCGGGGCGGGCGCGTCCTTCTCCCCCGAGAGGACCCGGATCCGGTCGAGGATCCCGTTCACGAAGGCTCCCGACTGGGAGGTCGAGTAGCGCTTCGCCATCTCGATCGCCTCGTTGATCGCCACCTTCGCGGGGACCTCCCCGGCGTGGAGGAGCTCGTAGACCCCCAGACGCAGGACGTTCCGGTCGAGGACGGCCATCCGCTCGAGGTCCCAGTTCTTCGCCGTCCGGCGGATCCACCCGTCGATCTCTTCCCGATGAGCGCGCACCCCCTCGACGAGGGAGCGGGCGAAGGCGCGGATCTCCGGGTCGCGGGCCTGCGTCTCCACGTAGGCCGTGGCTTCGCCGTAGGCGTCCTCGCCCCGGACGTCGACCATGTAGAGGACGTGGAGCGCGTACTCGCGAGCCCGCGTCCGTCGCCGCAGGATCGCGGTCATCCTCCGCCTCGTGCCGGGAGCTCGCGAAGCAGGTTCGCCATCCGCAGCGCGACGAGGCCGGCGTCGAACCCTCGGTTCCCCTTCGATCCCCCGGACCGGGCGAGGGCGTCCTCCACCGACTCGCAGGCGAGGACCTCGAAGGCGACGGGGACCGAGAGGCGCCGCGCCACCTCGGCGCACCCATGCGCGCACTCCCGGGCGATCAGGTCGAAGTGCTCCGTCTCCCCGCGCACGATCGCGCCGAGGGCGACGATTGCGTCGCAGGTCCCCGACTCCGCGAGCCGCTGGACGGCGACCGGGACCTCGAAGGCGCCCGGGACGTTGACGACAGTGATCGTCTCCTCGGCGACCCCGTTCTTCCTGAGGCCGTCGAGGCACCCCTCGAGGAGGCGCTTCGCGACCTGGCCGTGGAACCGGCCGACGACGACGCCGATGCGTCGGCCCGATCCGGAGAGGGAGCCCGAGAACTCGCGCACGATACGGTCGGATTCTACCGGGCCGGTCGCCGGCGCCGGACGGCTCGCTACGCGGAGGCGCCGGAGGCGGTCGTGGAGTCGGCGGGCGCCCTGCGCCGCGCCCACACGCGCCCGTAGGCGGATCGGAAGGCTCCCCCGAGGTCGTCGACGAGGGTGTAGAAGAGCGGCACGACCCAGAGGGTGAAGAGGGTCGAGACCGCGAGCCCGCCGGCCACCGCGATCGCGAGGGCGCGGTAGGAGATCCCCTCCTGCGGATTGCTCTCGGCCATCGCCATCGGGAGGAGGCCGAGGATCGTCGTGAGGGCGGTCATCAGGACGGGCCGCAGCCGGTCGTGCGAGCCCTTGAGGACCGCCGCGCGGCGCTCCATCCCCTGCTCGCGACGGAGCTGGTTCACGCGGTCGATCAGGACGATCCCGTTGTTGACGACGACGCCGACGAGGAGGATCACGCCGATGAACCCGACCGGGTCGAGCGGGGTCCCCGTCAGGTAGAGCGCCCAGACCGCGCCGAGGCCGGCGAAGGGGATCGTGAGGAGGATCGAGAGGGGGAGGATCGCGGACTCGAAGAGGATCCCCATCAGGAAGTAGACGAGCACGATCGAGAGGTTGAGCGTCGCGGCGAGCTCCTGGAAGGTGCCCTCGAGCTCGCGCGCCCCGCCGTCCTCCTCCCAGCCG
>CBRGOK010000542.1:0-3192 GCA_967798035.1 uncultured bacterium | reverse complement strand
GGACGGGGCCCGTCTCGACCACGTGCGAGACGGTGAAGGTCTGGGCCCGCGCGGCGGGCGCCGCGGCGAGGAGAGGGAGAACGAGCGCCAGGAAGCGGGTCGCCCGACGGTCGGCGGCGTGCATCATTGGAGCAGTCCTCACAACAGGGTCCTTGCAACGAACGACCACGAGAATTGGCTCGGTTACGGTGAAACGGCCCGAGTCCTTCGCGGTCGTGCCCGAACTGCTCCCGTCGGGTACCCGCACTGAATCACCGCTGACGAAGTCTAGCCCCTATCGTGGGTTCAGCGAATTGACAAGGGGAGGTTACTCGAACCTTAAGGGATCTTAAGGCGTCTCCCGTCGCTCACCTTGGGGGCGGCTCCCGTTCCAGTCGGACGGCAATCTCCTTCGGAATAGCGGACTCGACTTGCACGTCGGTCGACTTCGTCGCGTACCCCTCGGCCTCCACCCGGAGGACGTACTCTCCCGGAACGAGGTAGGCGACCCACTCCCCTTCCCGGACCCCCTCGAGGAACCAGCCCGCCTCCCTCGCGCCCGCCTTCCCTTCGAGCGAGACCCGCGCATCGAGGAGTGGAGTCCCCTCCGGGCCCGTCACGCTCACGTGGACCTGCGCGGCCTCCCTCAACGCGAGCCGGAACTCGGTCACCTGCCCGACGCGGACTTCGCCGGGTTCGGAGTGCTGGGAGAGGTACCTCGGATTGAGCAGCCACGCGACATAGCGACCCGGCGCCAGACCCTCGACGCGCGCGACGCCAGCGCCGTCGGAACCGGCCGGGTTGAAGACGAACGATCCCCGCGACTCCAATTCGAAGGGCCGGACGAATACGGACTCTCCCTGCATCGGCGCCCCGGAGGGATCCGTCACCCGGACGATCGCCGTCCCGCCAGGCTCGAGGGCGAAGTCGACGGTGACGACAGCGTCCGGGCCGACGTCCACCGAAGTCCGGGACTGGGGGGCGAGGGAGGCCACCCGCGGATCCCGAGGATCTTCCCCGAAGACGAGAGCGGTCGGTTCGGCGGTCACCCGGTAGGACCCCGCCTCAAGACCCCGGACCCGGAAGCGACCTTCGCCATCGGTCGTGGCCCACCCGCCGCGAGGCTCCCCTCCCCCCCCGACCCGTTCGCGGGAGACGCTCAAGTGAGCCAGCCGGATCGGCGTTCGGTCGGAGGCGCGGACCACGGAGCCACGGATCTCCCCTCCGGAGAGGTGGGCGTCAAAGAGGGGTTCCCCCGACTCGGGAACCGTGATCGACCACCAGCCGACTTCACTCAGGCCCGTTTCCCACTTCTCGACGACGAGCGTCGCCTCTCCGGGTGGAGCCCCCGGGATCTCGAACGAGCCGTCCTTCCCGGTCTGATCCCAGAGACGCGGGATCGCTCGGCCCGGGATGGGAGGACGACTCGACGGCCCGGGACTCAGCTGGACACTCGCTCCTCGAACCGGGTCTTCCCCCCGGAAGACCCGTCCCCGGACCGTGGATCCTGCCTGCGCGAGATCGCCGAACTCGACCCGCGTCGTCTTCCCCGCCTCGACCTCCGCCTCCGCCTGCAGCCTCCGGCCTCCCCCCTCGTCCGCGTCCGGGTCGGAGGGCCTGACCTCGACCAAGTAGCGGCCGGGCGCGAGCCCCTCGATCCTGAAGGTGCCCGCGTCGTCCGTCTCGGCGTTCTTCGGGAAGCTGACGAAGAATCGCGCGACCGGGACTCGGGTCGGATGGGGGGTGGCCGTTGCCCCGGTCATTGGCGCGCCGTCCGTCCTCAGCGCGCGACCCTCGATCGCTCCGCCCCGATCCAGGCGGATCACGAGGCCCTCGAGCGATCGCATCCCCTTCGTCCCGAGCGGCTCCGTGTCGGCGTCGACGTACGAATCGTGGCGGACCCGGAGTCGCATCCCCGCCGAGTCGCACGTGATCTCGAAGATTCCATCCTCCTCCGTGACGGTGGTCGCGCCGTGGGAGAACGGGGCCCTGCCGGATTCTTGATAGACCTGGGCGGACCCCACGGGAGCGCCCGTCTCCGCGTCGACGACCGTCCCGCGGACGATCATGCCAGGGGGCAGCCTCACCTCGATCCCGCGGAGCACCTCCGAGTCCCCCACCCCGAACGGGCCGACCCTGATGGGGAGATACCCCTTCGCGAGAACCTCGAGGTCGTAGCGACCCTCGTCGAGGTCGGGGAAGGCGAACGAGCCGTCGTCTGATTCGAAAGTTCGCGAGGACAACGGCATCCGCCTAAGCCTCCAACGCTCCGCTTGGCCCTCCCCGAAGACTCTCACGTCGAATCGGGGAATCGGGGTGCCGGTCTCGGCGTCGAGCACGCGTCCCTCGAGGCCCGTCGGGGCGCGGAGCACGATCTCGAGGTCCTCGCGTCCCGCTCGCACGTCGCGCAGGACGACCGTCTGCAGGCCCTCCCTCTTCGCGGTCAGAATGAGCACTCCCCGGCCGAGCCCTTCGAGGCGGAACGCTCCATCCTCGCCGGTGAGCGCGCTCGCCGGCTCGGTCTCTCCGCTCGAGTCGATCGCAGCCGCCCGGACGCGGACTCCCGAGAGCGGCATCGAGTCCCGGTCCACGACGCGGCCGGCGACGTGGTGGAACTCTGGCGCCGCGCGCACCGGGACCTCTGCCACGGGCGCCTCGGTGGGCGCCTCCGAGGTTGGCGCCGGCCGAGGCGACTCGGGAAGGACGGGCGTTGCCGTGGTCGACGGCGCTTCCGAGGCGGGAAGCGGGGGAACCGGACTCCAGTCGGAGGGATCTCGCGCTCCGCCCACGAAGAGGAGCGCCACCGCCGCCGCGAGCGCGGCTCCTCCGGCAACCGTCCAGGCGAGAAGGCGACGGTTCATCCAGGATCCTTCGAGCCCGTCCCGGAACGGGGATCCTAATCCAGGAGCAGGCTCCCCGCCTCGGGGGCCCGGTCACTTGGAACCGGGGACCCGCTCGAGATCGACGACCACCTCCTGGGGGGACCTCCGCCCGACGGTCAACGGGACCTTCTTCTCCTGGAACCCATCCCCCCGGACCTCGAACTCGTACTCCCCCGGCTCACCGATCAGGACCGAAAGGGTGGCATCCCCGAATCGTGGAACTGAGGCGAGAGTCCGCCTGCGGAAGAGGCCCGGCCAGCTCCAGCTGACCTGGGCTGATGCGCGCGGCAGCGGCTGCCATCCTGACCGGAAGCTTTCTGCTGGCGTCTGT
>CBRGOK010000541.1:0-3192 GCA_967798035.1 uncultured bacterium | reverse complement strand
GGGAGCAACGACGATAGGCCGATCAGCGGATTCCGAGACCTGCCCGAGGCTCATCCCTACCCGGGGAGTTCCTCCATGACGAAATCCCTCCTGTCTCTGAGCTTCCTCCTCGCGCTCGGGGGTTCGGGCCTCACCCAGACAACCGACCCCGACGCCGACCGGGACGGGCTCTCCGACTTCCACGAGACGCACAAGTACTTCACCGACCCGAAGTCGGCCGACTCCGACAAGGACGGGATCCCCGACGGGGACTGGGAGGAGCGGCGGGAGTTCGCCTACACGGTCCGGTCGATCGTCCAGGTGTTGCCGCCGGTGACGGAGGACGTGCTGCGCGACGACTACCAGGACGCGCGGATCCTCGAGAAGACGGAGGACTACGTCGAGCTCGAGGTGATCCACTACCCGCTCAATACCGTCGCCGAGGCGATCGCGGGCAACCCGGACTGGCGGCGGGACGCGGCGAAGATGAAGGATTGGGTCGCGCCCGGGCTCACCGCGAACTGGGACCCGGACATGCGAGGGAAGCTCGTCGCGGCGCTGAAGAGGGAGGGGATCGACCCGGACGTCCTCGACGACAAGACCCTGGTCGAGCGGGCGGCGAAGTGGCTCCTCGGGCACGCGCGGAGCGTGGACGGGTTCTCGACCTTCTGCTCCTGGTTCCAGGGCGGGAAGGCGGCGATCTACCCGGGGCTGGAGGAGTCGGCGGAGCGGGGGAAGGCGGGGAAGGGCCTGACGGTGGAGGAGCAGTGGCAGCGGGAATTGTTCGCGAAGGGGATGTTCGAGAACGGGGTGCGCGGGACCTGCACATCGAGCGCGATCTACATGAACGGCTGCCTGAAGGCGCTCGGCGTCCCGGCGCGGATCGTGCTGTGCATCCCGGTCGTCGACGCCTCCGACGAGAGGGAGGTGGGTTTCGTGCGGAGCGGGATCCGCCACGCCCGCGTGCGGGGCGCCATCCTCCGGGCGGTCCAGGGGCAGGAGAAGAGCTGGACGAGCCACACCTTCAACGAGGTGTTCGTCGGGGGGCGGTGGCGGCGCCTCAACTTCGACCGACTCGGACAGGGCATCCTCGATCCGAACTACCTCGGCCTGATGACGCATGTCGCGACGTTCCGCGACTGGGCCGACGGCGAGATGGCGAAGACCTGGGGACTTCGATCCGGCGGGAAGTGGACGGGACGGGACGTCTTCGGAGGACCGAACCCCTACTCGGCGGTCGCGCTCTCGGATCGCTTCGGCGCCCACGCGAAGGTCGACTCCGAGGAGTTCCGGTCCCTCACGATCGAGCGCGTCTACTGGTGGGACTCGCCGGAGCGGACCGTCGAGATGCGGCTCGACGATCCGGAGACGGCCGGGCACCTGCTGATGCACGTCCGCGAGGGACGGCCGGAGGAGGGGACGGAGCAGTACGCGACCTTCTACGGGAAGGTCGGCAAGGGCTTCGTGCTGCGCGCCGAGGGCCGCCCGGACGTTCGCGCGGGCGCCGCGCGCGGGTACTGGGTGGACTCCGGGGCGGGGATGCGGGAGTTCTATTTGCGGATCGATCCGAACGAGTTCCCGAAGATGGCGCCCGACGTTCCCTACTCCCTCGTGCCGGTCGAGGAGCAGGCGACCTATCGCTGGGTCGTCGCCGACGGGGTGAAGGTCGTCCGCCCGAAGCCGGGCGAACGGCCGCCCGCGCCGAAGGCCGACGTCACGATCGCGAGGGCGCTCTGGTCCGATGCCGCGGAAATCCCGGAGGAGATCCGCAGGGCCTTCTCCGGCGACCGCCCCGTCCTCCTCTGTCGGGTCGCGGAGAAGAAAGACGCGGCCGAGCTGAAGGAGTTCACGGGTCGGGCCGACCTCCGGTTCTTCCTCGAGGCGGAGGGACACCCGACCCTCAAGGTGGGCGCCGACGTCGGGTCCGTGACGTACCCCTCGGACCTGGCCTGGGTGGTGATCCGTCTCGGCCCGGCCGACTGGGCCGGCTTGGCGGACGGCGTCGGCTATCGGCTCCGGCCGCAGAACGCGCGGCCGGGAAGCCGTTGGGCCGTGGCGGACGGAGTCGTCGTCTCGGGGCGGAAGTAGCTCGCTACTGCCGCGGCGGGATCTCGAAGGCGATCTCGACTTCCTTCCCGTCCCGCAGGACGACGACCTTCACCTTCTCGTCCTCGCCGGAGAGGGCGGGGAAGAGCTCCATCAGGCTCGTCACCGCCTCGCCGTTGACGCGGACGATCTTGTCCCCGCTCTTGAACCCCGCCTTCGCGGCGGGGCCGTCCTCGACGACCTCCTCGATCGCGAGGTCCTCGCCGAGGCCGCGGAGGCCCAGCCGCCGGCCGAGGCCCCCCTGCCCGGGGGGCGGCAGTTCGACGGCGACCGCCATCTCCTTGCCGTCCCGGAGGACCGCGACGGTGGTCTTCGCCGGCGCGGCCTGGAGCGCCTCGCGCATCTCGTCGGTGTCGGCCACCGCCCGGTCGCCGATCTTCAGGAGGCGGTCGCCGACCTTGAGGCCGATCTTCTCGGCGAGACTCCCCTCGACGATTTCCTCGATCTTGAGGTCGTCCGCGAGCTGGACCCCGAGCCGACGGCCCCCCATCCCGCCAGGGAGGCGGAGGTTCTCCCGCGAGAGGAGGTCGGGGAGGTTCGCGATCCCGAGCGCGCCGACCGCGATGACGACCGCCGAATTGCGCTGGTACTCGGGGATCGCGGCGTCAAAGGTGTCGAACTGGGTGTGGTGGGTGTGGTTGTAGTTCGCGCGCCCCTTCTGGTCCCAGAAGAAGCCGGGGACGTTCTCCCGGAGGAAGGAGGCATGGTCGCTCCCGCCGCCGGAGAGTCCCTTCACCTCCCGGACTTTGAAGGGGTTCTCCGGATCGAGGTCCTTCACCGGGGCGAAGATGGTCTCGAAGGGCTCCTTCATGGGGGGCGTCGCCGTGATCCCGGCGCAGTAGTTCGTCCCTCCGTCGTGGACGAGGACGGCGGAGATCTTGGCGAGCTCCTCCTTGTGCTTCCGGACCCAGGCGGCCGAGCCGAGGAGCCCCTGCTCCTCGCCTCCCCAGAGCATGAAGCGGATGGTGCGCTTGGGCTTCACCTTCGCCTTCGCGAGCAGGCGCGCCGCCTCCATCGTCGTCGCGCAGCCGGTGCCGTTGTCCGTCGTCCCGGTCGCGCCGTCCCAGGAGTCGAGGTGGCCGCCGACGACCACGACCTCGTCGGGCT
>CBRGOK010000540.1:0-3195 GCA_967798035.1 uncultured bacterium | reverse complement strand
CTTCTTGTAGAGGGGGAGCCAGAACTTGAGGCGCATCGTCGCCTCCGAGCCGAAGATCTCCGCGGCCTGCACGGCGTCGACCTTCGCCTCGGCCCCTCCGTAGAGGAAGGCGAGCCCCTTCTCGTCGACGGTGGCGAGGCGGCCGACGCCGACCTCCTTGCCGAGCTTCTTGCGCCGGCCCGCGTCGTCGAGGGTGAAGAGCACGGTGGCGGCGTCCTTCACCTCGATCGGGCTGCGGGTCTCCGCGAGGGGATCGCGCCGGGGGGCCGGCGCGGCGGGCTCCTTCGCGGCGGGGGCGGCGACGTGGGCGAGGGCCTGCGCCTCGTCGGCGAACATCCGGAGCGAGTTCGCGAGGCCCACCTTCTCGATGACCCCCTTCACGAACGGGGAAGGTTGGGCGATCGCGAGCTCGCCCCCCGCCTCGCGCAGCCTCTTGCGCGCCTTGACGAGGGCCCCGAGCGCCGTCGAGTTCATGAAGGGCGTGAGCCGCAGGTTGAGGGCCACGCGGACGGCTCCGGCCTTCGCGAGGGCCTCGACCGCTTCGTTGAAGGCGGGGCAGTGGAACGTGTCGAACTCCCCCTTGAGGTGGAGCACGGCGCGATCCCCCTGGACGTTTTGTTCGATGTTCATGTCGGAGGCCGGCGGCGGGCGAGTAGAGCGAGTGTAGGTGGACCCCTCCGGAGGGGCAAGGCGCGCCGGGGGGGCGGTCAGCCCCTTCGCGCGGCCTTGATCCGGGCGGCGAAATCCCGCAACCCCTTCTCGACGGTCCCGACCTGCTCGGGCGTGAGGCGGCTCCCGCCCCCCTTCAACATCGAGAGGAAGTGGTCGATCTCCTCCGGCTCGACGGGGCAGCCCACGTTCCCCTTCGGTCCGTCCGAGGTCGCGGCGACCGCCCCCTTCGAATCCAGGAAGGCGAACCAGGGGATGCCTCTCCCCTCGCCGGGGCGGAACCGCGCCATGACCTCCTTGCCGTGGACCATCCGATCGACGTCGATCCTCGCCCGGACGAGATCGAGGCCGAGGACCCCGTCGATCTCCTTTCGCCCGAGGAACTCCTCGAGCCGGTGGCACCACCCTCACCAGGGCGCGCCAAACCGGAGGAAGACCCTCTTCCCTTCCTTCCCGGCCCGGGCGACCGCCTCCGCGAGGACCTTCTCGGCGTCGAGGGGCGGGGCCGCCCACTTCTCGAGGAGGGTCTTCACCTTCGCCGGGTCGTGCGCGGACCCCTCCTCCAGGGAGGAGGTCTCCTGGTTCGCGACCGGCTTCCCCCCGGCGTCGAGGACGGTGAGGAAGGGAATCCCGTTCTGCCGGACGGCGGCGCCGAGGTCGGCGGCGAGGTCCTCGTTCTTGTCGAACCGTCCGACGTCGACGAGGACCTTCTCGTACTCGTAGAGCAGGACGCGCGCGACCTCCGGGTCCTTCGCGAAGAGGCCGTCGAGCTTCCGGCACCACCCGCACCAGTTCGCCCCGAAGACGAGGAGCACCCGCTTGTTCTCCTCCTTCGCGCGGGCGAGGGTCGCCTCGATCTGCTTCTTCGCGTCGGCGGACTCGTCGTAGATCGGGGCGGGCTTCTTCTCCTCGGCGGGCGGCGTCCCTTCCTGGGATCGCGCCGGGGCCGCGAGCAGCGCGGCGAGGAGGAGGAAGTTCGCCGGCGAATGCCCCTTCATGGGATTCCGCTTCCGTCCGTCCTCGTCGTGGGATCCTCCGGCTTTCTGGAGCAGGAGCCGCGTCATGGAGAAGCCTTCCTTTCCGGCGATCCGCCCTCCCGCTCGGGTCCAGGGGATCGAGGCGCGGGATTGTGATCGAGAGGCATCTAGCGCAGGACCCGGATCTTCATCCGGCTGAACCTCACCTTCGTCTCCGGGTCGATGACGAGGCCGACCGAGCCCTTGCGGGAAACTGTCCAGGGGGTCTCCGCCTCGTACGGCGGCTGGTCCGCGACTTTCAGGCTGAACTTGTTCCCGATGCAGGTGATCTCGCAGCTGTCGGGCGTCCCCGCGACGAAGCCGTGGGGGGAGACGGCGAGATGGGTGCTCATGGCCCGCCGGTCCGCGTGCGTGCCGAGCCGGACGAAGAGCTCGACCTCGCCCGACTCGAAGGTGACCTCGAACTCCAGGACGAAGTCGCGCCACTTCTCCCGGTCCCCGATCGAGAGGATCCCCTTCTTCCCCGACCCCTTGGCGGGCCCCTCGATCCGGAGGGCCTCCCGCTCGATCCGCCAGGAGAAGCCCTCGACGGAGCTGGCGACCCACTCCTTCGTCAAGTCGCTCGTGAGGAGGTTCTTCCAGGGGGTCCGCTCGACCATCTCCGGCGTGAAGACGCTCGCGCAGAGCGCGTCCCCCTCCGCCTGGATCCCCCGGTACTGCTCCTCGAAGAACTCCTTCGCCTCCTCCAGGCGCGCGGTGTACGCGCTCTCGAAGAGCTTGTAGATCTCGTCCTCCGCGTCCTTGTAGCGGGCGAGGGAGCCGAGCCCCTTGTCGGGGTTCGCCGCGGCGAAGGACTTCGCGTCGTCGCGCAGCCGAGTCGCGTAGCCGCGGTGGAAGGCATTCCGAGCCTCGGCGAGGATGCCGACGAATTCCGGCCCGGCGATCACGACCCCTTGCTCGAGGAACTCGAGCTCACCCTTCAGCTCTCGCAGCTGCTCGAAGGGGAGTGCTCGAAGGATCCGGACCTTGCTCTGGAAATCCTGGAATCTCGTAAGGTACTCCCCGCGCTCGTCCTGCGGGGACGCGGACTCCTGCGGCCGGGTGGGGTGCGCCAGGAGACCGGCGAGGAGAAGCACCGGAGGGACACTCCGTGGAGTGAAGGTGAACCGCATCGGCGACGCTCCTCCCAGAGGGAAGGCGTGGTCGAGCACACTCCTGGCCCCTCGCGTCGTCAAGGGACCGACCGGAGGGGCCTCCCCCCCCCTTTCCTCAGGACCGGCCGGGTGCGAGCGAGCGGCGGATCTCGTCCTTCCGGATCTTCCCGGAGCCCGTCTTTGGCAGCTCGGGGAGGAAGACGAACCGCTTCGGGATCTTGAAGGAAGCGAGCCGCTCCTTGAGGTAGGCGGCGAGAGCGGCGGGCTCGACGCGCGCGCCCGGGCGGAGGACGACCGCCGCCGTCACCGCCTCTCCCCACTCCTCGTCCGGGAGGCCGACGACCGCGCACTCGAACACGGCGGGGTGGGTGGAGAGCGCGGCCTCGACCTCGACG
>CBRGOK010000539.1:0-3203 GCA_967798035.1 uncultured bacterium | reverse complement strand
GAACCCGCGCTTGGTCGCCTCGCCCCCGGCGTTCACCTCGAGGAGGGCGCGGACGGGCCGGCCTCGCGCGGCCCCGAGCCGGTCGATGGCCTCGAGGAGCGCGAGGGTGTCGAGGGAGTGGACGAGGTCGGCGAGCGCGACGGCGCGCTTCGCCTTGTTGCGCTGCAGGGTGCCGACGAGGTGCCAGCGGGGACCGGGGCCGAGGGCGGCGGCCTTCGCCTCGAGATCCGCCACGCGGTTCTCGCCGAGGTCGGCGACGCCGAGCCCGAGGAGGGACCGGGCGACCTCCGGCCCCACCGACTTCGTCACGGCGAGGAGGGTGGTCGCGCTCGCCGACCGGGGCGATCGCGCGGCGGCGGCGGCGATCCGGGACCGGACGGTTTCGAGGTTCGTGGCGAGGGAGTCCGTCGCCGTGGACACCCGCGCACGATAGCACGCTCGTCGCGGCCGATCAGCCGCCGCGGCGCTAGACTCGCTTCTCCTCCCCCTCTCCGTCCCCCGCCTGCTCCTCCTCGTCCCGGCGCTCTCCTTCCTCGCATTCGGGCAAGCCTCCCGACCGGCTCCGCCGACGGGGGCAGAGGCAGCCTACGTGCGCGCCGTGGCGCTGGCGAAGTCGGGACGGCTCGAGGAGGCCGAGAGGGACCTCCGCCTCCTCCTCGGGGAGAACCCCGGGGACCCCCGGCTTCGGATGAGCCTCGGCAACGTCCTCCTCAACCGCGGGGAGCACGCGGCCGCCGCGCGGGAGTTCGAGGCGGTGGCGGCGGCGCACCCGCGCCACGCCGCCGCGCGCCTGTGGCTCGGCTCCGCCCGGATCCTCCTCGGCGCGCCGGAGGAGGCCGTGGAGCCCCTGCGCGAGTCGATCGTCCTCGAGCCCGCGGCCCCCCAGGCCCACAAGCTCCTCGGGACCGCCCTGATCGAGGCGAGCGCGATCCGGCTCGGGGCGAACGCGGTGCGCACCGACCTCCTCGCGGAGGGGATCCGCGCCTTCGAGAAGGCGTGCTCGCTCGCGCCGGGGGACGCCGAGACGTGGACGCGACTCGGGATGGCCCGGGACCGGGCGCGCGATCGGAAGGGGGCGGAGGAGGCGTTGCGGCGGGCGGTCTCCCTCGATCCGAAGAGCCCCCTTCCGCGGCTCGAGCTCGGAGTGCTCCTCCTCGAGAGGGGGGAGGCCGCCGAGGCGCAGCGCTGGCTCGCGGAGGCCGCGGACCGGACGCCCGCCGACCCCCGGCCCTGGTGGAGGATCGGGGTCCTCCTTGCCCAGCGGGGGGACCACGCCGCCGCTGCTCAAGCGCTCGAGCGGAGCGTCTCCCTCGACGCCACCGTCCTCGAGGCGCGCTACGCCCTCGCGGGGAGCCTCCTCCGGTCCGGCAGGAAGGAGGAGGGGCGGGCGCAGATGGAGCGCTTCCAGCGGGAGTCGAGGACGGAGGCGCGGATCGAGGATCTCGAGGGGACGATCCGCTCGGAGCCCGGGAATCTCGAGGCGCGGTTCGCGCTCGGCGCCCGCTACGCCGCCCGCGGGGAGACGGAGCGGGCGACCCTCGAGATGCGACGGGTCCTCGCGCGCGATCCCTCCCACGGGGACGCCGCGGGAATGCTCGGCCTCCTCCTCACCCGCGAGGGGAAGTACGCGGAGGCCGAGCCGAACCTGCGCCGGGCGCTCGGCCGCTGCCGCGACGAGGGGCTCGTCTGCTACGGCCTCGGCGTCTGCCTCGTGAACACGAATCGCGTCGACCAGGCGCGGGAGCCCTACGAGAGGGCGGCCCGCCTCCGTCCGGACGACCCCCTCGTCCATCACAACCTCGGCGGGGTCCGGCTCCTCCTCGGCGACCTGCCGGCGGCGGAGGGGAGCTTCCGCGAGGCGGTCCGCCTCCAGCCCGCGAACCCGGAGTCCTGGAAGGCGCTCGCCCAGGTCCTGCTGCGATTGGGGAAGCCGGACGAGGCTCGGGCGGCGGAAGCCGAGGCGGCGAAGCGGGAGAAGGGAGCGGCGCGGTGAGCGTTCGCGTCCTCCCGCTCTTCCTCCCGATCGCCTGCGGGCTCGCCGGCTGCGGCGGATCCGCTCCGGTCCCGTCCTCCCCTCCTCCGTCCCCGGGGATCCGGTTCACAGAGGTCGCGGCGGCCGCCGGGATCCGGTACCGGAACCGGACGGGGGATCCCGAGAAGGGGAAGATCGTCGATGCGGTGGGGGGAGGGACGACCTTCCTCGACTCGGACGGGGACGGGGACCCCGACCTCTACGTCACGAATGGGTGGCGGCCGGGAGGGTTTCCGGACGGCGACGCTCCCCGGAAGGCGCTCTACCGCAACGAGGGCGGAGCCTTCCTCGACGTCACGTCGGAGGCGGGGCTCCAGAGCGAGGACTGGAGCATGGGCTGCGTCGCCGGCGACTACGACGGGGACGGGGACTCCGACCTCCTCGTGACGAACCTCGGGCGCGGCCGCCTCTACCGCAACGACGGCCGGGGCCGGTTCACCGACGTCGCGCCCCCTCTCGGCCTCGACGCGGAGGGGTGGGGGACGGGGGCCGCGTTCGGCGACGCCGACGCGGACGGGGACCTCGACCTCTACGTCGCCGGCTACATCCAGTGGGACCCCGCCTTCGTCCCCGAGGACCGCTCCTCCTGCCACTACAAGGACATCATGGTCGCGTACGGCCCGCGGGGGTTCCCCGGCGAGGCCGACCGCTACTGGCGCAACGAGGGGGACGGCTCCTTCGTCGAGGCCGCCGATTCCGCGGGGCTCGCCGACCGGGACAAGGCCTACGGGTTCCAGGTCCTCTTCTCCGACTACGACGGCGACGGCGCGCCCGACCTCTTCGTCGCGAACGACTCCGTCCCGAACCACCTCTACCGCAACCGGGGGGATGGTCGCTTCGAGGAGGTCGGCTTCGAGGCCGGGGTGGCCCTCTCCTCGGAAGGGCGCCCGCAGGCGGGGATGGGGGCGACCTTCGGCGACTTCGACGCCGACCTCCGCCTCGACCTGGTCGTGACGAACTTCTCCGACGACCACACGAACCTCTACCGGAACGACGGGAACGGCTTCTTCACGGACGTCTCCTACCCGAGCGGCGTCGGGGCACCCTCCTTCCCCCGGCTCAAGTGGGCGGCGATCCCGGGGGACTTCGACGCCGACGGCTCCCTCGACCTCTTCGTCGCGAACGGCCACCTCTATCCGCAGATCGACCGCTACCCCCTCGGCACGACCTA
>CBRGOK010000538.1:0-3217 GCA_967798035.1 uncultured bacterium | reverse complement strand
GACGCGCTCGCCCGCGCCCGTTTCGGGGACCGGGGCTTCGAGTGGGGCCTCGCCGCCCGGATCGACGCGGGAGAAGGGTGGCCGGGAGTCCGCGAGCAGCTCGGCCGGGTGGTCGAGCTGGCGAGGGGGAACCCGGGCGTGGGCCGGATCGAGGAGAGGAAGGTCGGGGAGCGGACCTGGGTCTTCCTCCACGCGCAGGACCCCGGGCTCGAAGCGGCCTTCTTCTGGACGAACGAGGGGTCGGAGATCCACCTGGTCGTGGGGTCGGCTTCGGGCGGGTGGCTCGGGGAGCACTTCGGCCGGATCGCCGAGGGGAAGGGCGGGCCGTCGCTCGCCGAGGACCCCGATTTCCTCGCCTGCGCGAAGCGCGGCGCGGCCGCGCCGGAAATGCGCGTGTTCCTCCGGACCCGGCCGCTCCTCGACCTCGCCGCCGTCGCGGCGGATCGCTTCCAGGGGATGGTGCCGCCGTTTGTGACGGGCGGAAACGTCCGGGCCCTCGCGGCGGCGCTCGGACTCGACGGACTGCGCGCGCTCGCGCTGACCTCGAGCGCCGAGAAGGACCACTGGGTGAACGACCTCGTCCTCCTCGCCCCGGCCCCGCGCCGGGGGCTCCTCGCGCTCGGGGAGGGAGCGACGCCGGACCGCGAGCTCCTCAAGCGGGTTCCCGCCGAGGCCGTCTCCTTCTCGGCCGGAAGCCTTCCGCTCGCGGCGATGTGGGACGCCCTCCTCGCGGGCCTCGGCGCCCTCGGGAAGGGGGTCGAGGAGCCGGCGAAGGCGGCGCTCGCCGCGTTCGAGGAGAAGAACGGGATCCAGATCCGACGGGACCTCCTCGGCGCGCTCGGCGGGGGAGCCGTCTCCTACTCGATGCCCTCCCAGGGGCTCTTCGCGCCGGGAGAGTCGGCGTGGCTGATCCGGTTGCGCGATCCGGCCGCGTTCGAGAAGGTGGCTCCGGCGGTGGCGAACGCCCTTTCCGGAGCGGTCCCCTTCATCCAGACGAGGGAGACCGCCCACGAAGGGACCACGATCCGCTCCTTCTCCATCCGGCCGGGAACGTCGATCGGGCTCCCCCAGGGTCTCCCCTTCAATCCGGTGGCCATGGTCTCCCCCGGGTTCGCGGTGAAGGGGGATCTCCTCGTCTTCTCCATGAACGTCCAGTCACTGCGACGCGCCCTGACGCGCCTCGCGTCGGAGCCGGGACCGGGCGCGGAGACCTCCCCCGGCTATCGCCGGTTCGCCGCGCGGGTCCCGGAAAAGGCGAGCTCGATCTCCTACGGCGACCCGCGACCCACCTGGGAGATGGCCCACTCCATCGTGAGCGGCGTCCTCCCCGCCGTCGCCTCGGGCTCCCCGTTCGACTGGAGCGCGATCCCCCCCGTCGAGGCCCTGACGGCGCCCCTCTTCGGCTCCGTCTCCTACTCCGAGGCCGACGCCGAGGCGATCCACCGCCGCACGTTCTCCTCCTTCGGCGCGGACGGGGACCTCCTCCTCGTGGCGGGACTCGCGGGGGGGGCGGCCGCGGCAGTGGCGCTCAGGCCCGCTCCCGTGGCGGCGGCAGCCCCCGCGAGGGCGGGCGCCGACTTGCTCGCGGGGCTCGAGGTCCATCCGCTCGAGCATGTCCGGTTCCTGACCGACGCCGACAAGGAGACCGCGCAGCAGCTGGGGGCCCAGGCGGAGGCCACCTACGCGAACATGAGCCGCCTCCTCGGCGGGGAGCCGAGGGAGCTCCCCCTCCTCCTCTACGGCTACGCGACGAACGCCGGCTACAACCGCTTCGCGGGCTCCTTCGGCGACGACCACGCCTCCGTCTACGGCGGCTACATCGCCACGCGGGAGGCGAGCGCGCCGGCCGTGGCGACGATCGAGTCGAAGGACTGGGCCTCGCTCCACCTCCGGCACGCCCTCGCGCACATCTACGTCCGCCGGCTCGCGGGCCCCGAGCGGGCCGGCGCGATCCCCCCCTGGTTCGAGGAGGGGCTGGCGACGTACGTCGAGCGGTTCGCGGACGAGTCGCTCCGGTCCTGGTCGATCGACAACCTCAAGCGCCGCGGGGGCCCGGGCTCGCTCGCCGGGTTCGGACGCACCTTCCGTCTGACCGCCGCGGATCCGGAGGCCTCCCAGCGGCGGATGCTCGAGGCGGGCCTCCTCCTCGCCTACTTCGCCCACGGCTCCGACGGGGCGGAGCTCGACAACCTCAAGACCGCCCTGCGGGCGCTGCGGGAGGGAACCCGCCGGGAGCTCGAGGAGGCCGTCGGCGCGCTGCTCGCCGACGAGAAGGGGCTGGAGGAGAGGGTGCGCCTCTTCGCCGGGGCGCGCTGAGGCGGGGGCCGGCCCGGAAAGAGAAAGGAGAGACCCGCCGGCGGCGGCGGGTCTCTCCTGGATTTGCGGGTGGAAGGTCGCCCGGGTCGCTACTTGCCGACGGCGAGGCGGCCCTGGATCTCGGCGGCCGAGTACTCGGCGACGGTCCGGCCCGAGGCGTCCGTCACGATCCGGCCCCCCTCGGGGGTCCGGGTCGCGGTGTAGAGCGTCCGGCCGCTCCCGTCCGTCGCCACCGCGAGGTCGCCGCAGCTCTCGATCCGGACGCTCCCGGCGGGCGAGCCCGCGCGGAAGCGCTCGATCGCGACCGCGTTCCCCTCGGGGCTCGGGGCGAGGGCGATCACCTCGTCCCCGTTCGTGAGCTTCCGGGGCGCCTCCGACTTCTCCTTGTCGTTCCCCTCGAGCGGGTTGTTCCCCGTCCAGAACTCGATCGAGTTGAAGACGAGGGCGTCGATCGTGAGGCAGACCGGGTAGACGCCGATGGCGCACAGGGTGAAGAAGATGATCTCCTTCCCCCAGCGGTCCTCGGACACCCGCCCGTTCCACTTGTGGAGGCGCTTCGAGAGGCGGAAAGGCCCGAAGCAACCGGCGCCCGCGACCCCCGCCCCGAGGAGGAGCGTGGCCGCCATCGCGGCGCAGATGGCCTTGCGAACGTTCTTCAATTCAATCTCTCCTGTGGTGGGGATCGGGTATGGAGGGCCGTAGATCGGCCGGGGTCCCGTCCCGGCTTGACCCCATCTCGTCCGGAGGGCCGGAAAGCGCCGCAGGGATTGGACTTGAGAAAACGAAAAGACCCGCCGGCGGCGGCGGGTCTTCACTTCGAAGGGGTTGGCGCGCCGACTCCGGCGCTCGCCTCTCCCCGTGCGACCGCAGCGGGTCGGCCGGGAGGCTGGCGACCTTTGCG
>CBRGOK010000537.1:0-3234 GCA_967798035.1 uncultured bacterium | reverse complement strand
GCGGGGAACCTGGCGACCCTGTGCAGCACCCACCACGGCCTGATTCACGAGGGGAACCTGAGGAGCGTGCGGGGAGAGAACGGGAGGCTGCGGTGGTTCGGGCGGACGGGGCGGGAGATCGGGCGCGCGACCCACGTGGGTCGGCTCGCGGCGGCGCCGGTCGGGGCGATGGGAGGGGCCGTCGCCGTCTGACGCACCGCGGGAGGCCCCTAGGATGTCGGCGGGGAGGGCGAGAATCGCTTGAGAAGGCGCGCGAAGTACGAGCGCTGCAGGCCGAGCGCCTCCGCAGCCTTGGTCTGGTTGCCGCTATTCCGGTCGAGCGCCTCGCGCAGGAGACGTCGCTTGAACGACTGGACCTCGGAGTGATAGCCCCCCGCGCGTTCCACGACGGGCGAACCGAGGATCTCCTCCGGCAAGTCCTCCGCCGAGACCTCCGCGTCGGTCGAGAGGACGACCGCCCTGTCGATGGCGTTCACCAGCTCCCTCACGTTGCCCGGCCATCGATAGGCGCGGAGGAGGGCGGCCGCGTCCTCCGACAGGGTCATCGGAGTGCGCCCTGCCTTCCTACGGGCGCGCTCGAGGTAGGCGTGGGCGAGGGGGAGGACGTCCGCGGGCCGCTCCCGGAGCGGGGGGACCTCGATCCGGACGACGTTCAGGCGATAGTAGAGGTCCTCCCGGAACTTCCCCGCGGCGACCGCCGCCTTGAGGTCGCGGTTCGTCGCGGCGAGGAGGCGCAGGTCGACGCGGATCGGCTGGCTTCCTCCCACCCGCTCGAAGGTCCGTTCCTCGAGGACGCGGAGGAGCTTCGCCTGGAACGCGGGGGAGACCTCCCCGATCTCGTCGAGGAAGAGCGTCCCTCCGTGCGCGAGCTCGATCCGGCCGCGGCGCCGCTCCGCGGCTCCCGTGAAGGCCCCCTTCTCGTGGCCGAACAGCTCGCTCTCGAGGAGCGACTCCGAGAGGGCCGCGCACGAGAGGGGGACGAAGGGGCCCACTGCGCGGGCGCTCGAGCGGTGGACGAAGCGGGCGAGGACCTCTTTTCCCGTCCCGCTCTCGCCGAGGAGGAGGACGGTCGCGTCGCTCGACGCGGCGCGGCGGACGAGGTCGAGGACCCGCCGCATCGCCGGGTCCTCCGCGATCGGCTCGGGCTCCTCCAGGGTGCGCGCGGAGCGGTCGCGACGCACGAGCGAGACGCGCTCGAGCGCTCGCCGCACCGTCTCCTCGACGAGGGAGGGCTCGAAGGGCTTCTGGAGGAAGTCGTAGGCCCCCTCCCTCATCGCCCGCACGGCCCGCTCGACCGTGCCGTGGGCGGTGATCACGACGACGGTGGTCTCGACCCCCGCTTCACGGATGCGACCGAGGACGTCGAAGCCGTCCCCCTCGGGGAGCTGGAGGTCGAGGAGGACGAGGTCGGGGGACTCGGAGAGGATCGCCCGCACGGCCGCCGCGCCGGTCGCGGCCGTCGAGACCGCGTGGCCGCGGGCCTCGAGCCGCTCGCGAAGGGCGAGGGCGATGTGGGGGTCGTCGTCTACGACGAGGATGCGGGCGGGCATGGGACCTCGACGACGAAGAGGTTACCGCCGGAGGCCGGCTCGTAGCGGAGCGCCCCCCCGTGGAGCGCCGCGATGCGGCGCGCGATCGCGAGGCCGAGCCCCGCCCCCCCTTCCGTCGAGGGGGAGAAGGACTCGAAGAGCCGGTCGCGTCGCTCGGGGGGGATCGGGCTCCCCCCGGAGAAGACGCGGACGGTCCCGGGGCCGACCGCCACCCGCACCGCGCCGCGCCCGTGGCGGAGCGCGTTGTCGAGGAGGTTCAGGAGGACCTGGCGGAACTTCTCCGGGTCGACGCGGGCGGAGCCCTCCCCCTCGAGCGGGACCGCACGCCCCTTCGCGAGGGGCGCGAGGTCGGCGAGGCAGGAAGAGGCGAGGGCGCGCAAGTCGACGGTCCGCGGCGCGATCCGCACCTTGCCCGCCTGGATCCGGGCGAGGTCGAGGAGCTCGTTCACCATCCGGACCAGCCGGTCGAGGTCGGCCTCGGTCCGGGCGAGCACCGCCGCCTGCTTCGGGGTGACGGGCCCGGGGATCCCGTCGCGGAGATTCCCGAGGGACATCTTCGCGGAGGTGAGGGGCGTGCGCAGCTCGTGGGAGACGTGCGCGACGAACTCGTCCTTCAGGGCGTCGAGCTTCTCGAGGGATTCCGCCATCCGGTCGAAGGCGCGGGAGAGGTCGCCGAGCTCGTCGCGCCGGGTCGAGCCGGCGCGCGCCCCGCGTTCGCCCCGGGCGAGGGAGGCGCTCGCCCGGTGGAGGGCGCGGATCGGGCGGAGCAGTCCCCGGGTGAAGGCGAGGGAGAGGGCGAGGGCGAGCCCGGTCCCGACGGCGAGCCAGATCAGGGCCTGCCCCGCGATGCGGTCGAGGGTCGCGGTGGCCCGGGAGCGCTCCTGCGCGACGCGGATCGTCCAGTCCGCGTGACCGGAGGAGACGGCCAGCTCGAGCATCGCTCCCGCTTCGCGGAGGGGGTGGGGAGATCCCCGGTCGAGGACGATCGAGAGGCCCTGCTCGGCCGCGACCTGGCGGAGGAGCGCCTCGAGGGGGCCCATGTTCAGCCGCGCGGCGAGGGCGCCCGTCACCCCCTCCCCGGCCCGTACGGGGGTGGAGAGGTCGAGAAAGGCGAAGCCCTGCTCGCGGACGATCGCCGGAGAGATCCAGTTCGCCCCCGAGAGCGACTCCCGCAGGAGGGGGGAGTCGACGGGGGGGGAGGTGCGCACCGGCATCTGGACAGGGGCGCCGAACGCCATCCTCTGCTCGTAGACGTTCGGGACCGGATCGGCCTCGACGAAGTTGACCTCGAGGAATAGGTCGGCGGGCTCGACGAGGGCGTCGAATCGGCGCGCGAGGGCGGCACGCGTCGCCGACGCGCGGCCCCCCTCCGAGGAGGCGAGCGCGGCGAGGGAGTGGAGTTTCGCCTGGGCGCGGTCGAGGTAATCCTGGACGACCCGGGCGGCGGCGCGCCCGGCCGCCTCCTGCCGCGACGAGGCGTCGCGCAGCAGGGCGCTGCGGGCGACGAGGTAGGCGGCGGCGCCGGAACCGAGGAGCGGGGGAAGGGCGGCGGCGAGGAAGAGGGCGGTCGTCGTCGTCCCGAGACTGCTCACCGGTGCCCGGGCTGGGCTCGGCAATCGGCGGGCCGGGGGCGCCGGGGGGGGAGCCGGGGGAGGGGCGGGCGCCGCGGCGCTAGGTCGGGGCG
>CBRGOK010000536.1:0-3237 GCA_967798035.1 uncultured bacterium | reverse complement strand
GAGGGCTCCGCCTTGACGGTCACGCTCGGCTTCGCGGTCGTCCTGATCTACCTCGTGCTCGCGGCGCAGTTCCGGTCCTTCCGCGATCCCCTGATCGTGCTCCTCGGCTCGGTGCCGCTCGCGATCTCCGGGGCCCTCGTCTTCCCGTTCCTCGAGTTCACGACGATCAACATCTACTCCCAGGTCGGCCTGATCACGCTCGTCGGACTGATCGCGAAGAACGGCATCCTCATCGTCCAGTTCGCGAACGCCCTCGCCGAGACCGGCATGCCGAAGGCCGCGGCGCTGCGCGAGGCCTCCCTCACGCGCCTGCGGCCCGTGCTGATGACGTCGGCCGCCACCGTGTTCGGCCACTTCCCCCTCGTCCTCGTCACCGGGCCCGGCGCGCAGGCGCGGAACAGCATCGGGACGGTCCTCGTCGCGGGGATGACCGTCGGCACGCTCTTCACGCTCTTCGTCGTCCCGGTCTTCTACTCCCTCATCGCCGCCGAGCATCGGCCGAGCGAGGCATCCGCCGAGGAGGACGAACCGGGGCTCGCGCAGGCCGCTCCGGCCGTGGGGATGGCATGAAACTCGGGAACGGAATCGGGGCCGCGGCCGCCCTCCTCCTCGCCGTCGGCTGCAAGGTGGGGCCCGACTACGAGCGCCCGAAGGTCGAGGTCCCCGCCGCCTGGCGAGAGACGACGCCGACGACGCTCCCCTCGCGCGAGGCGGACCTCGCCTCGTGGTGGAGCCAACTCGGGGACCCCGTCCTCGACGGCTTGGTCGAGCGCGCGACGCGGCAGGGGCTCGACCTCCGGGAGGCCCTCGCGCGCGTGAGCGAGGCTCTCGCGCTTCGCGGGGCGGTCGCCGCGGACCTCTATCCCACGCTCGACGCCAACGCCTCCTACACCTATTCCGGGGAGAGCGAAAACACCCCCTTCGGGGAGTTCGTCCCCGACTGGAACCGCTACGGCGCCAGCCTCGATACGGCCTGGGAGATCGATCTGTGGGGACGGGTCCGGCGCGCGATCGAGGCCTCCGACGCCGGACTCGAGGCGATCGTCGAGGACGCCCGCGACGTCGCGGTGACCGCCGTCGCCGAAACCGCGATCAACTACTTCCAGTTCCGCGCCTTCCAGCGACGCCTCGAGATCTCGCTCGACCAGCTCGCCCTCCAGGAGCAGACGCTCGCCCTCGTCCGCGCCCGGTTCGACGCAGGCCTCGTGCGGGAGCGGGACGTCGCGCAGGCGGCGACCCAGGTCGAGACGACGCGCGCGAGGATCCCCGCCCTCGAGTTCGGCCTCCGCGCCGCCGAGAACCGCCTCGCGGTCCTACTCGGCCTCCCGCCCGGCGCCCTCGCCGCGGAGCTCGCCCCCGCGGCCCCGATCCCCGTCCCGCCGCCGGAGGTCGCCGTCGGCGTCCCGGCCGACCTCCTGCGCCGCCGGGCCGACGTGCGCCGCGCCGAGCGCGTCCTCGCGGCCGAGCACGCGCGCATCGGCGTCGCGGAAGGCGATCTCTACCCGCGCCTCACCCTCCTCGGGAACATCGGCCTCGCCGCGGACAAGCCGCGCGAATTCTTCAAGACCGGCAGCACCTTCTGGGGGATCGGCCCCTCGATCCGGTGGAACGTCTTCGACGCCGGCCGCCTCCGCGATCTCGTTCACGCCTCGGAGGCGCGCGCGGAGCAGGCCCTCATCCGATGGAAGCGCGCCGTCCTCCTCGCCCTCGAGGAAGGCGAGAACGCGATGACCCTGTTCGTGCGCGAGCAGGCGCGGCGTCGCGCGCTCCTCGAGGCCGTCGCCCACGCGCGCCTCGCCGCCGACCTCGCGCAGCGCCAGTACGCCGACGGGCTCTCCGACTTCCAGCCGGTCCTCGACTCCCAGCGCACCCTCTCCGACCTCGAGGACGACGTCGCCCGCAGCGAGGCGGTCGTCGCGGCGACCCTCGTCGCGCTCTACCGGGCGCTCGGGGGCGGCTGGGAGTCGATGCCGGGCCTCGGCGTCGCCGCCGCGGGGGGGTGAGCGGGGGCTAGCCCGGAACCCCGATCGCCGCGCTCGTCGCGCTCCCTCCCTGCGTCGCCTCGACGGTGTAGTTCCCTTCGGGGAGGTTGCCCGGGACGCCCGCCGGCGGGAAGCAGACGTACCACTTCCGGTCGATGTCGACCGGGATCGTCTGCTGCTGCGTGGCCCCGCCCGGGCCCGTGATCGTCACGGTCACGTCGCCGCCCCCGGAGTCGGCGATCCCCCCGACGCAGAGCTTGCCGTCGAGCGTCGCGAGCCTGCTGCTCCCCCCCGCGAGCCCGTGGATCTTGAGCGGGTTGGGGCCCGGCGCGGGGGGCGGGGTGTGGTTCGGGGCCGGAGGCGCCGTGAGGGCGAGGACGGGGACCCCGGGGCTTATCGCGTAGTCGAGGCCCGCGAGGATCCCCGCGAACTTCCTCATGTCCTTCAGGGTCTTCGCGCGGTACTTCGCGACCTCCTTCTCGACCGCGGCGACGAACTTGTCGACCGTCTGGCCGTCGCCGAGGAGGAAGCCGAGCGGGAAGCCCGCTCCGCCCAGGTCCTGGAGGATGAGGAAGCCGGCGAACTCGAGGTCGCGCTGGACCGTCTCCGCCGAGCCCCACGCCTGGTTCATGGAGTCGACGAGGTCGCTCGTCGCGTTCTCGAGGCCGTCCTCCGGGGTCGCCCCGCCGCCCAGGATGGCGAAGACGTGGAAGAGGAGGTCGTCCCCGAGATCGATGGCCCGGGTCGCGAGCGCGATCTTGAGCATGACGAGCTCGGGCTTGGTCGCGCTCTTCAGCTGGGACGCCGCCTCGGACGGGGTGAGCGTCCCCTCTCCCTGCGCGACGGCAGGAGGCGCTGCGAGAGAGCCCGCGAGGCACGAGACCGCGATCGCCGACCGGAGCTTCTTCCTCATGTCCCTTTTTCCTTTCGAGTGCGGGCCGGCTCGCCGAATCCTCGCGCCCCGCTTGAGCCCGCCGGCGACCGGCGGGGCGAAGGGGCGGGGAAGTTAGCCGCGGCCCCTCGGCGCCACAACGACACGCCCCCGGCTGGCGACGAGGACCCCCGCGGACCTCCGGCCGGCGACGCGCGCCGGCCGGAGGCCCTCGAAGGCCCATGCCGTTCCCGCGAGTCCCGCTCGGGGGAGTCGGGGCTATTCCGGAACCCCGATCGCGGCGCTCGTCGAGATGGGCGTGGTCGTCCCCTGCGTCGCCTTGACCGTGTAGTTCCCCTCGGGGAGGTTGCCGGCCGTCCCGAT
>CBRGOK010000535.1:0-3242 GCA_967798035.1 uncultured bacterium | reverse complement strand
CTCGGGGGCGCTGCGCCTGCGCGTCTACGCGATGTTCGCGAGCGACTCGGTCCCGCCGGAGCGGTGGAGCGCCCTGCGCGAGGTGGGGCGCAAGGGCGTCCTCACCACCCGCGCGATCAAGATCGTTGCCGACGGCGCCCTCGGCTCGCGCGGGGCGGCGCTCCTCGAGGACTACGCGGACGACCCCGGGAACCGTGGCTTGCTCACGACCCCTCCCGAGCGCGTAGAGGCCCTGTGCCGCGAGGCCCTCGCGCGCGAGATCCAGGTCTGCGTCCACGCGATCGGGGATCGGGGGAACCGAGGCGTCCTCGACGCGTTCGAGAAGACGTGGGGGGGGAAGCCGCGGCCGGACCTCCGCTGGCGGATCGAGCACGCGCAGGTCGTCTCGCTCCAGGACCTCCCGCGGTTCCCACGACTCGGCGTGATCCCCTCGATGCAGCCGACCCACGCGACCTCCGACGGCCCCTGGGCGCCCGCGCGGGTCGGATCGGAGCGGATGAAGGGGGCCTACGCCTGGCGCCGCTTCCTCGAGGCGGGCTGCCGGATCCCCGCGGGCTCGGACTTCCCCGTCGAGTCCCACGACCCGAGGAAGGGGCTCTTCGCCGCGATCTCGCGCGAGCCGGAGTCGGGCGGGGCGCCCTTCGACGCGTCCCAGAAGATGACGCCCGAGGAGGCGCTGCGCTCCTTCACCTTGGACGCCGCCTCGGCCGCGTTCGAGGAGCAGGAGAAGGGCTCCCTCGCGCCGGGGAAGCTCGCCGACTTCGTCGTCCTCGACCGCGATCCCCTCGCCGTCCCCCCGCGCGAGATCCTCTCCGCGAGGGTGCTCGCCACGTTCGTCGGGGGGGCGGAGGCGCGCTGACTTTGCATCGGCCGCGATTGCGGCCGACAATCCCCCCGTGACGGACTCGAACGACGGCTACCCCGGCAAGGTCGCGCGCCTGCGCGCGGACCTGGGCGCGCTCCCCTCGGTCGCCGTCGCCCTCTCGGGCGGCGTCGACTCGAGCGCCCTCGCCTTCGCCTCGGGCTCCGCCCTCGGCCGGCGGGCGATCGCGGTGACCGCCGTTTCCCCGTCGGTCCCGGCCGAGGAGATCGAGATCGCCGCGGAGGTCGCCTCCCGGGCAGGGGTCGAGCACGTCCGGGTCGAGACGCGGGAACTGGAGGACCCGCGCTACGCGAGGAACGACGGCAACCGCTGCTACTTCTGCAAGAGCGAGCTCTTCTCCGTGATGGAGGGGATCGCCCGCGGACGCGGGATCGAGGCGATCGCGTACGGGGCGATCACCGACGATCTCCGCGACGTCCGCCCGGGGGCGAAGGCGGCGGGGGAGTTCCGCGTCCTCGCGCCCCTCGTCGCGGCGGGCTTCACGAAGGAGGACGTCCGCCGCTACGCGCGCGAGGCGGGCCTCCCGAATTCCAGCCGCCCCGCCTCGGCCTGCCTCTCCTCGCGCATCCCCTTCGGGACGCCGGTCACGGCCGAGGCCCTCGAGAGGATCGGCGCGTTCGAGCGCCGACTCCACGCGCTCGGCTACCCCGTCGTCCGGGTTCGCCACCACGACGACCTCGCCCGGATCGAGGTCTCGCCCGACCGGATCGAGGACGCCGCGCTCCGTGACGGCGGAGCGATCCTCGCCGCCGGGCTCGAGTCCGGGTACGCGCGTGTCGCGATCGACCTGCGCGGCTACCGACAGGGCGCGATGAACGAGGCGCTCGCCGCGGTCCCCGGCGGGGAGCCCGACCCGGCCCTGCCGCCGGGGGTTTCGGAGGAGCGCGCTCCCTCGATCCTGTTGCTGCGCTCCGAGGGGGAGGCCCGGATCGAGCTCCTCCGCGGGCGCGCGGAGTACGCCCGCCTCGGCAGGCCGTTCGCCGCGCTCGAGCTGGTCTAGCGCGAGTTTGCCGGGCGACGGCTTCTCCGGGCCGCCACAGGGCCCGCGAGTCTGCGGGGGTGAGAATCGCTCGTGCGGTCGGGACGGCCTCTTCCCCCCCTTCCGACCACAGCCCTCCGCCGACAGGTTCTTCCTCGATCAGGGCTGCACGACGATCGCGAGGGCGTTCGAGGCGGAGACGCCGGTCGGAGGGCAGGGCGGGGACGGCGCGCTCGGGCCCGCCCAGGCGAACTGGGTGTAGACCTGCGCCCCAGCGAGGGAGGGGATCGCGGGAATCGGGATCGAGACCTGCGCGACGCCGGCGGGGTCGCTCGACACGGGGAGGAGGAGGAAGAACTGCGGCGAGGCCGGGTCGATCCAGATCGCCGCCCCGAGGAGGACGATCGGCGTCGAGAGCGGGCCCCCGCTCAAGCCGAGGAAACCTGACGAGCTAGCCGGCGCGTTGCCGCAGGCCAGGGCGAAGGCCGCGTTTCCGACCTGGGGGATCGAGGTCGCCACGATCGGGAGCGGCCCGGCGCATCCCGGAGAGGAGGCACCGTAGGCCGAGACGCCGGTCGGGAGCATGTCGAGGTGCGTGACAAAGGCGTCGTAGGTGCCGAGGCTGGGGGGGGTCGTCTGGAAGGCGTTCGGAGTCGTAGGGAAGCCGGTCGTGGAAGCCGTGTACCCCGCCACGACGGCCGCTCCCGTCGCGTCGAGGCCGATGGTGTAGGCCCAGTCCTCGTAGTTTCCCCCCAGGTAGGTGGAGAAGGAGGGAGGCCCTCCGGAGAGGGGAAGGCGGGTGAGGAAGGCGTCGCCGCCCACAAAACCGCCGCCGCCGTAGGTCGTCTGGAAGGCGTTCGGGGTCGTGGGGAAGTTGGTGGAGTCCGTCCTTCCCGCCACGACGGCCACTCCCGTCGCGTCGAGGACGAGGGCGTAGGCCGTGTCCACCGAGTTCCCCCCCACGTAGGTCGAATAGGAGGGAAGTCCCCCGGAGAGGGGAAGGCGCGTGACGAAGGTGTCGGTGCCGCCGCCGTAGGTCGTCTGGAAGGCGTTCGGGGTCGTGGGAAAGCCGGTGGTGGAATCTGTGAACCCCGCCACGACAGCCGCACCTGCCGGGTCGAGGGCGACGGCGGACGCCCGATCGTTCGCGTTTCCCCCCAGGTAGGTCGAGTAGGAGGTAGGCCCTCCGGAGAGGGAAAGGCGCGTGACGAAGGCGTCGAAGGTGCCGCCGCCGGAGGTCGTCTGGAAGGCGTTCGGAGTCGTGGGGAAACCGGTGCCTGTTGTAAGTCCCGCCACGACGGCCGCTCCCGTCGAGTCGAGGGCGAGGGCCCGGGCTACGTCCAGGGCGTTCCCCCCCAGATAGGTCGAGTAGGAGGGAGG
>CBRGOK010000534.1:0-3247 GCA_967798035.1 uncultured bacterium | reverse complement strand
CGGAACGCGGGCGCGGGGGGTTCCTACAATCCCCCCGTGCCCCGCCTCGCCGAGCGCCGTCGCCTGCGGATGCGGAGCGCCGCGCTCCCTCCGGAGGCGACGCCCCTCGAACTGTTCCATCGGCTGACCGCAGCCGACGAACCCCTCTTCCTCGACAGCGCGGGAGGGCCGGAGGAGATCTCGAGGTTTTCCTTCCTCGCCTGGGGGCCCGCGCCGACGCTCACCTTCCCGGCCGACCCGACGGGCGGTGCCGATCCGTTCGCGGCCCTCGGCCGCGCGGTCGCCCGGCGGCCGGTGCGAGGGGAGGGCCCCTTTCCGCCGATCGTCGCGATCGGATGGCTCGGCTACGACCTCGGCCGGTGCGTCGAGAGTCTGCCGGCGCCGCCGCCCGAGGACCTGCGGCTCCCCTCGCTGCGTTTCAGTTTCCCCCGCTGGTTCGTCGCGCGGGACGCGGGGACGGGGACGAACGCGCTCCTCGCTCCCGCCGGGATACTTCGCCGGGCGCGCGCGGAAGTGGAGGAGGTGCTGCGGCGGCCGCGGAGGGCAGGGCGGTTCCGACTCCCCGCACCGCTGAAGAGCGACTTCACGAGGCCCGACTACGAGGCGATCGTCGAGAGCGCGCGCGAGCTGATTGCGGCGGGGGAGCTGTTCCAGGTGAACCTGTCGCAGCGCTTCGCCGGCCGGTTCGAGGGAGACGCGCTCTCGCTCTACGATCGACTGCGCGAGGCGAACGCGAGCCCCTTCGGCGCCTGCCTCGTCGCCGGGGACTGCGCCCTCCTCTCCTCCTCCCCCGAGCGCTTCCTGCTCGTGGAGGGGGGAGAGGCCGAGACTCGGCCGATCAAGGGGACTCGGCCGCGGACGGGGGAGCCGACGGCCGACGCGGAGGCCGCGGCCGAGCTCGAGCGGGACGAGAAGGAGCGGGCGGAGCTGACGATGATCGTCGACGTCGAGAGGAACGACCTCTCGCGGGTCTGCGAGGCGGGAAGCGTGGTCGTGCCGCGCCTGGCAGGGACGGAGGCCTACGCGCGCGTCTTCCACCGGGTCGCGACGGTGACGGGGAGGCTCCGCCCGGGCGTCGGCCCGGCCGAGCTCCTGCGCGCGACGTTTCCCACCGGGTCGGTCACGGGAGCGCCGAAGATCCGGGCGATGGAGGCGATCGCCGCGCTCGAGCGCACGGGCCGTGGGCTCTACACGGGCGCGCTCGGCTGGATCGGGGGAGACGGTTCGCTCGACCTCTCCGTCGCGATCCGGGTTCTCTCCCTGAGAGGGGATCGCATCGCCTACCGCGTCGGGGGGGGCATCGTCTACGACTCGCGCCCGCCCGCCGAGTACGAGGAGACCCTGGTCAAGGGGCGGGCGATCGAGGAGGCGCTCGCCTCGTGAACGAGACGAGAACGTATCCCGCCTGGGTCGACGGGAGGATCCTCCCGGCGGAGTCGCCCGGGATCGCGCCCGGCGACGAGGGGTTCCTCCTCGGGCTCGGCATCTTCGAGACGCTCGCGGTCGAGTCGGGGATCCCCCTCTTTCTCGAGGAGCATCTCGCGCGGATGGCCGAGGGGGCGAAGGTGGTCGGGCTGCGGCCGCCCCCGGTCGACCCTGAGACGGCCGTGCATGCCTATGTTCGGGAGACGGGGATCGAGCGCGCGGCGATGCGGATCACGTGGACCCGGGGAGCGCCGCGCGGGGCGCCCTCCCTGGTGGTGACGGCGCGCGACCTCCCGACGCCTCCGGCCGAAGTGTCGCTCGCGATCGCGCCGTATCGGAAGGACCCGGCCGATCCGCTGGAGAGGGTGAAGACCGTGAGCCGGGCGCGCGCCGCCCTCGCGCGGGAGTGGGCGCTCGCGCGCGGGGCTTACGACGCGCTGGTGGCGACGGCGGACGGGGACTTCGCGGAGGGGACGGTGACGAACCTCTTCGTCTTCGCCGGAGGGTCCCTGAGGACCCCCCCTCCCGAGCGGGGGGTGCTCGCGGGAACCGTGAGAAAGGTGCTGCTCGGAGCCCTCCGCGTCCCGATCCGGGAAGCTCCGGTGCGTGGGGAGCACCTCGCCGCGGCCGAGGAGGTCCTCGTCACGAACGCGCTGGTCGGGCCGGTCCCGGTCGCGGCGATCGAGGGGTTCCCCCGGGCCCTCCCCGGCGCGCGGGGCGCGCTGGCGGCGAGTGCGCGGGACCTCTACCGGGCCGCGGTCGAGCGCTACGTCGCGGAGCGCGCGGGAAGGGCGCCTATAATCCCGCTCCCCCGGGCCGCAGGACCTCTCCGATGAATTCCCTTCTCGCGATCGCGCTCCTCTTCCCGATCTCGCAGGGCACCCCCGCCGCCGACGACGACCCCGCGGTGGCCGAGGAGATCGAGGCCCTCAAGAAGGCGGTGAAGTCGAAGGACGACTCCGCCGCCGTCGGGGCGGTCGACAAGCTCACCCAGAAGGCGAAGGGCGCGGGCCCCAAGGACCGGGCGAAGATCGCCGCCGGGATCGGCACCTGCTTCGACGCCGTCCGGGTCCCCGCGGAGGGGCAGAGCAAGAACGAGGTCTTCCGGCTCTACATCGCGGCCGCCGCCTCCCTCGGCACGTTGAAGGAGGACGGGGTGAAGCCCCTCCTCGCGGCGATCGACAACCGGAAGTTCCGGCACGAGATCGAGCTCCGCAGCCAGTTGATCGGGGAAGCGGGGAAGACGAAGTCCCCCAACGTCATCAAGCCGCTCCTCGACCTCCTCGACGACAAGGACTACCCGATCATCTCGGCCAGCGCGGCGGCGCTCGCGAACTTCCACGACGGGAAGGAGCCGGACCGCAAGAAGATCGTCGAGCAGATCGTGAAGCACCTCGAGTCGGTCCAGGGGGCGGCCGACCAGAACGCGCCGGACAACGAGGGGCGCCGGAAGTACGACGCGGTCGCCCCCTCGTTCATGGAGACGCTCGCCAAGGTGACGGGGGAGGAGATCCGCCAGACGCAGGGATGGGTGAAGTGGTGGAACGACAACAAGAAGAGGAAGTGGTAGCCCGGCCCTTGGCGCGCCGCGCGGCCACATTCGTCGGGTCGGCCCTCCTCCTCCCCGCCGCGGCCCTCCTCTACGCCGGAGCGGGGGGGGTGTCCGGCTGCGGGAGGGGGGCCCGTCCTCCCTCCGCGAGCCGGCTCGGGGAGCCGCTGCGGACCCGGGTCACGGTCCTCCTCGGGGAGGCGGGGGGGTTCCACTTCGTCCTCTCGCCGATCCATCCCGAGGCGGGACGCGCGCGGACCGACTCCGAGTCCC
>CBRGOK010000533.1:0-3274 GCA_967798035.1 uncultured bacterium | reverse complement strand
CGCGGCCCCGCGGTCGCGGTGCACGGCCGCCTCGTGGTGAAGGCGAGCGGCGAGCCGGTCTCCGGCGCCCTCGTCAAGCTCCGGACGTGGGACGAGGCCTTCGACCATCCGGAGACGATCTCCCTCCTCGGGGGAGCGGCCGCGGTGGCGGAGCTGCGTCGCGAGGGACGCTTCGACGACGCCCTGCGAGCGGTCGGCGGATGGCGGGCCGCCTATGCGGGCCGCTCGCGGGAGGACGGCGGCTTCTCGATCCGGGTCCCCACGGACTTCCCCCAGTTCCGGTTCGAGGTCGAGGCCGACCTCGCCTACCTCGAGGAGGGCTCCGAGAAGTGGTACGCCCCGGGGAGTCCCGAGGCGGAGGCGGGGATCGCGCTGCGACTCGAGGCGGGCGGAAAGATCGAGGGGACGATCCGCGCGGTCTCGGGCCTCCCCGTCGCCGGGGCCCGCGTGTCGATCGATCCCGCGGACAGGGGGCGCGACCGCCAGGTCGACGCGGAGTCCTCGGGGCGCTTCGCCGCCGGCGGGCTGCGACCCGGGCGCTACGGCGTCGCCGCGCTCGGGGGAGGATGCGCTCCGGCCTGGCGCGAGAAGGTCGAGGTGCGCGCGGGGGAGATCACGAGCGTGGACCTCGACCTCCCGGCGGAGGGATTCGTCTCGGGGCGCGCGGTCGACGAGGAGGGACGCGGGATCGCCCGCGCGAGGATCGACGCGAAGGCGCAGGAGTCCGTCGGTCCGAATCCCCACGGCCTCGGCTACGGGCGCGGCTACGCCGACGCGGAGGGGAACTTCCGCGTCGGTTCCCTCCGCTCGGGGAAGCACACCGTCACGGCCTCGCGCCCAGGGAGGGTGGCCGCGAAGGGCGAGGCGGTCGACGTCCCCGCCGGCTCCGGCGTCGCCGACCTGAAGCTCGTCCTCCCCGGGGGGCGTTCCGTCGCGGGGCGCGTCCTCGACGGCGCGGGTGCCCCCGTCGCGGCCGCGGAGGTGACCGCGCGGACGGATCGGGCCGCGCAGCGCTCGCGCGGATTGACGCGGTCCCGGACCTGGAGCGCCCAGTCGACGGTGACGGCCACGGACGGCTCCTTCCGCCTGGGCGGGCTCGACGACGGCCCCTTCGTCGTCGTCGCCTCCTCGAAGGAGCGGGGACGGACCGAGCGGAAGGAGATCCCGCCCGGGGAGGAGAGCCTGGAGCTCGTCCTCGAACCGACGACGACGATCGCCGGGAGGATCCGCGACGCGGAGACGGGGGAGCCCGTCCTGCGGTTCGACATCGAGCTCGAGCGGCGCGACCCCTCCCGGGGAGCGACCTATCGCGAGGGACAGGGGCGCAAGACCTTCGCGACGAAGGACGGCTCCTTCGAATGGGCGGACCGCAGGCCGGGCACCTACCGGCTCTTCGTCGTGGCCAAGGGCTATCTCGCCGGGGAGCAGGACGGAATCGAGGCCGAGGCCGGCCAGCGGACCGGGAGCGTCGAGATGGCGCTCCGGCCCGGCGCGTTGATCCGGGGGCGGGTCCTCGACGGCTCGACGGGCGCGCCCGTCGAGGACGTCGCGGTCTCCGCGGAACCGGTGGAGGTCGAGGAGGCGACGGACCGCTCCCGCGGGCCCGCCCCCGGCGAACCGACGGGTCCGGACGGCGCCTTCGAGACGAGCGGGCTCCTCGCCGGGAAGTGGAGGCTCAGGGCCTGGCGCGAGGGCTTCGTCTCCGCGCGCACCGACCCGATCCAGGTCGCGGAGCGCGGGACGATCGACGGGATCGTGATCGTCCTCCCTCGCGGAGGGAGCATCGAGGGGGTCGCGACCGCTCCCGACGGCGCGCCCTACACGGGAGGACGGGCCTGGGCGTCCCGCGTCGAGCGGTCGGAGGAGGAGGACGAGATCCGGTCCATCTCCGGTTTCGGGTACATGGGGCGCGGGTCCGGGCGCGGCGAGGAGATCGACGCCTCCGGCGCGTTCCGGCTCGAGGGGCTGGAGCCGGGGAAGTACCTCGTCCAGGCCCGTCCGGCCTCCGTTCCGGGCGAGCCGCAGGAGGAGATCCAGCGGAAGACCCTCCGGGGCTTCGTCGATGTGGAGGAGGGGTCGGTCGCGCGCGTGGAGTTCGCGCGCCCCAAGGCCGGGTGCCTCGTGCGGGGGCGGGTCGCGCGCGACCGCGAGGGAGTGGAGGGGGTGGAGGTGACCCTCGTCCCGAAGGAGTGGCCCAAGGACCGGGAGGCGAGGTCGATCCTCGAGCCCAGGCTGAAGGTCCGGACCCTCCCGGGCGGCGCTTTCGAGATCGCAGACGCTCCCGCCGGGGAGGCGACGGTCGGCGCGCGCCTCAGCGGGGGCACGACCGTGGCGGAGACGGTCACGATCCCGGCGGGAGGGGAGCTGACGGTCGAGCTCCGACTCCCCCTCGGGGAGATCGCGGGGCGCGTCGTGTCGGAGGTCGACGGCTCTCCGATCCCGCGGGCCGCAGTCGCGGCGTTCCGCCTCCAGAAGGAGGGGACGGAAGGGGGATCGGGCTGGAGCAACGCGACGGCCGGGGAGGACGGCCGCTACCGGATCCGCGACCTCTCCCCGGGCGCCTACCGGGTCCGCGCGAGTCCCGGTTTCCCGGCCGCCCGCGACGAGAAGGCCGCGAACCTCTCCTCCGACGAGCGCGGCCCGGTCGACGTCGGCGAGACGGGACCGACCGTCGTCGACTTCTCCCTCCCGGTCGGGGCGAAGGTGCTGGTCTCCGTCCGGGACCCGGACGGCCGGCCCCTCGCGAACGCCTCCGTCCGCCTCCGATCCGAGGCCAAGCCCGCCCGGGAGTCCGGCGGGATGCGCTTCGGCCCGTTCGGCTGGGGATCGGGCGTGGAGACCGGCCAGGACGGCAGCGCGCGGTTCCTGGGAATCCCGCGCGGGGAGTACTTCGTCGCGGTCCAGTTCGACGGCTACGCGCCATTCACGAGCGAGACGAGGGGAGTCGCGCCGGGGGAGGAGACGACCTTCCAGGTCGAGATGCGCGAGGGGACGCGGCTGCGCGTGCGCCTACTCCGGCCGGACGGGGTCGCGGAGAGGAACGGGTGGGCGAACTTCACGGACGCGAAAGGGGGGGAGTGGTCGGCCCAGATCCCGACGGGGGAGGAGGTCCCCCCGGAGGGCCGCGGGCTCCTCCACGTCCGCCTCGCCCCCGGGACCTACTCGGTGAAGTCGGGCGCGAAGGGATTCCGGAGCTACCGGGGCTCGGTCGTCGTCGGCTCCGGGCCGACGCAGGATTTCGAGGTCCGGCTCGCCCGAGGGGAGGAGTCCGAGG
>CBRGOK010000532.1:0-3275 GCA_967798035.1 uncultured bacterium | reverse complement strand
CGACCCAGGTCGCGCATGCCTCGTTCCCGATCCGTCGCGGCCGCCATGCTAGCGGGGGAAAAGACCCGGGCCGGCCCGTACGATGCCCAATCCCCCATTCCCCCCATGCCCTCCGTCGCCGTCATCGGCGCCTCGAGCGACCGAACGAAGTTCGGGAACAAGGCGGTCCGCGCCTACCTCAAGCACGGCTGGACCGTCTACCCGATCCACCCGAAGGAGAAGACGATCGAGGGCGTCGCCGCCTTCGCCTCGATCCGCGACCTCCCTCCCGGGGTCCAGCGCGTCGCCCTCTACGTCCCGGCGAAGGTCGGGGAGGGGCTCGTCGACGACATCGCCGCGCTCCAGCCGAAGGAGTTCTTCGTCAGTCCCGGCACGGAGAGTCCCACCCTGGTCGAGAAGGCGCGGGCGCGCGGGCTCGATCCGATCCTCGGCTGCCCGATCGTGATGGTCGGCGAGGATCCCTCGCGGCTCTGACCGGCCGTCAGCCGCTCTGCCCGGCGAAGTCGATCTCCCTGACGCCGGCCCCGACGAGGGCGTCGAGGAGACGGGAGGCCGTCCCGTCCTCGCACCCGGGTCGGATCCGGACGACGGCCGAAGGGCGGAAGCCCTCGGCGGTCCCCCGGCTCCGGACGGCACCTCGCAGAACGTCGCGGAGGGTTTCCCAGGAGGCGACCTCTCCGTCGACGAGGAGGGTCCCGTCGGGGGAGGCCTCGACCCGGATCGGGCGCTCGAACTTCGGCTCGGTGACGGGGGCCGCCGAGCAGGCCGCCGTGAGCGCGACCAGCAGGCTCGCGAGGGAAGGACGCATTCGGTCCTCGGATCGGGCGCTTCCTTGAACCGTTCCGGCCCCGCCCGGTATAGCCGCGCCCCGCGGCCGCCAGAAGCGTGGACTTCCCCCTCCCGATCCTCGGTCTCGTCGCGGTCGTCGTCCTCATCGTCGCCGGCGCGATCCTCGCCGAGCGGGCGAAGCGCAAGCGGCGGGAGGCCCTCGCCGCGCTCGCCGACCGGCTCGGGTTCACCTTCCACGCGGAGGATCCCTACGGCCTCGCCTTCCGCTACGAGCGGTTCGGGCCCCTCTCCCGCGGGGACAACCGCTACGCGTACAACGTCCTCGCCGGCGAGCGGCCGGGGCTGCGCGTGTTCGCCTTCGACTACCACCACCAGACCTACACGCACGACTCGAAGGGGCGCCGGCGGACCCACCACCACCATGCGAGCCACCTCCTGGTCGACCACCCCTACGACCTCGGCCGGCTCCTGCTCCGGCCGGAGGGGTTCCTCGACAAGGTCGCGGACGCCTTCGGCTTCGACGACATCGACTTCGAGTCGGCCGAGTTCAGCCGACGCTACTGGGTGAAGGCGGGCGACAAGCGCCTCGCCTACGACCTCCTCCACCCCAAGCAGATCGAATTCCTCCTGGAGCAGCCGCGATTCGGCCTGATCTGCGAGGGGGGCTCGACGCTCTTCTCCCTCGGAGATCGGCAATGTTCCCCCGACGAGTTCGAGGCGCTGCTGCGTCTCGCGAAGGGCTTCCACGAGCGGGTGCCCGAGTACGTGCGCAAGGACCGTGCGGGGGCGCCGCCGTGAGCCCGGAGATCGCCGTCGCGGGCGGGGTCCTCCTCCTCGCCCTCGTCTACGTCGCCGCGACCTACAACGGCCTCGTCGGGCTGCGCAACCACCTGAAGGAGGCGTGGGCCGACGTCGACGTCCAGTTGAAGCGCCGCTACGACCTCATCCCGAACCTCGTCGCGACGGTGAAGGGGTACGCGCGGCACGAGCGGGAGATCTTCGAGCGGATCGCGGAGCTCCGGAACCGGGCCGTCGCGAGCCGGGGATCCGTGGGCTCCCAGGTCGAGGACGAGAAGCCCCTGATCTCGGCGCTCCGGCAGGTCCTCGCCGTCGTCGAGCGCTATCCCGAGTTGAAAGCGGACCGCCACTTCCTCGCCCTCCAGGCGGAACTGTCCGAGACGGAGGACCGGATCGCGGCCGCGCGGCGCTTCTACAACGCCAACGCCCGCGACCTGAACATCAAGGTCGAGGCGTTCCCCTCGTCCCTGGTCGCCTCGATGTTCGGCTTCCGTCGCGAGGACTACTGGGAGGTCGAGGAGGCGACGCACCGGGAGGCCCCCTCCGTCGCGGTCTGAGGGCCCGCGAGCCCGGCGACCGCGATCGACTTGCGCGCCGCGGCGGCGAGGGGAAGCCGGAGGGCCCGGCCGGGGACGCACCAGCGGGCCGAGCGATCGGCGGGGAGGCCGTTCGATGGCGCGATTCCTCCCCAGAGCCGGATCGTGATCGAGAGATCCTCGATGCCGTGGCGGACGCGGAGCGGCGTGGAACGGAGGGGAACGGGCGCGCCGAGGAGCCGGCGGAGCCGGCGCGAGAGCATCGTGCGTCCAGAGGAGCCCCCCGCCTCGGCGGTCGGCAGCTCCCACAGGCCTCCGAGGAGCCCGTCGTCCGGACGGCGCACGAGGAGGATCGAGTCGCCGCGCCGCACGACCGCGGACGTCCATTCGACACGCCGGGAGGGTCGACTCCGCGGTGGCGGGATGCGCTCGGCGATGCCGAGCGCGCGGGCCCGGCAGTGGGCGCGGAGCGGGCAGGTCGGACAGGCGGGGCGCCGCGGCGTGCAGACGAGGGCGCCGAGCTCCATGAGCGCCTGGTTGAAGTCCCCTGGCGCGCGCGGGTCGACGAGAGCGGCAGCGGCGGCCTCCAGCGTGCTGCGGCGCGGATCGCCTCGCAGCGCGAGGAGCCGGGTGAGGACGCGCTCGACGTTGCCGTCGAGCACGGCGAAGGGCTTCCCGAAGGCGATCGAGAGGAGCGCGGCGGCCGTGTAGGGCCCGACGCCGGGGAGGGATCGGATCGTCTCGGGGTCGACCGGGAACCGGCCTCCAGGTTCCGCGACGATTCGCCGCGCCGCCTCGCGGAGCATCCGCGCCCGGCGGTAGTAGCCGAGGCCTGACCAAGCGGCGAGGACCTTCGGGATCGGCGCGCGAGCGAGGGCGCGGGCGGTCGGGAAGAGACGGAGGAAGCGCTCGTAGTACGGGACGACCGTCTCGACCCGGGTCTGCTGGAGCATCACCTCGGAGACGAGGATCGCGTAGGGGTCCCGCGTGCGCCGCCACGGGAGGTCGCGGTGGCCGCGACGCCAGCGAGCGAGGAGCCGCTCCCGGACGAAGGCGACGAGGCGCGCGTCGAGGGGCGCGGCCGGCCTCACGCGCGCTCGAACGCTCCCGGGAGCGCCGGAAAGAGATCCGGATGGAGGATCGAGGCGAGGA
>CBRGOK010000531.1:0-3277 GCA_967798035.1 uncultured bacterium | reverse complement strand
TCGAGCCCGCCGGCCACTGCGTCGACCCCTCGAAGTGGTCCGGGTGCGAGGCCCTCACCTCCCGGTCCTCGCCGCCGGGAACCTCCAGCCGGAACTCGCCGCTCGCGTCGCTCACGACGGCGCGCCCGGCCGCCGAGACCGCCGCCCCCGCGATCGCCGCGCCCCAATCGTCGAGGACGCGGCCCCGGAGCTCGAACGGCGGGAACTCGAGCGGGCGCCGGTTCGTCGCGGGCTCGCGTTCGACGACGCCCGCCTGGACCGGCGGGGTCGGAGGCGAGGGGGCGGGGACCGGCTCGGACACGGGCGCCCTCGCCACGAGGTCGGGAGGGGTTCCCTTGGACCGGCTTCCCTCCTCCTCCGTCGCGACCCACAGGACGCCGGAGCCTGCGAGGAGGAGGGCCACCGCGGCGACCTTCGTTCCGGTGTTCATCGAGAGGACTCCCGTGAGGGTGCCTCCGAGCGTTCCCAGGGCGGCCGGCGGCGCCGCGAGCGGCGCGAGAACGAGGGCCCACGCGCGGCCGTCGCCGCCGTGCTCCGCGTCGAGGCGGGCCCGGAGCTGCGCCAGCGCCCGCTTGAGGCGAGTCTGGACCGTCGCCACCGGGACGTCCAGGCGCGCGGCGATCTCCCGGGGGGGGAGATTCTCGAAGTAGCGGAGCAGCACCGCCGATCGGTAGGGCTCGGCGAGCGCGACGACCGCCTCGACGACGCGGCGGCGCGCGGCCTCCCGCTCGAAGACCTCCGCGGTCGACGGGACGCGCTCGGGGCGCGCGGCCGCCTGCTCGCGCCGGACCCGGCGATCCTCCGAGCGGGCGGCGCGGGCGGCGAAGTTCTTCGCGACGATCGCGAGCCACGCCCGCAGTCGTCCCGGCGCCCGCGGCGGCCTCTCGAGGGCGGCGAGCCAGGTCTGCTGGACGACATCCTCCGCGCGGGGCTCGTCGAGGAGTGCACGGGCGAGGGCCCGGACGAAGTCGCCGTGCGTGAGGAGGGTCTCGGGGTCGGAGAGCAGGCTCGGGGGAACCATCGCTTCCTCTACGAAGATCCCGCGGGCCCGCGAATGGGGTCAAGGGCCCCTTCCCCCGACCCCGGACGGACCTCTCCCGCGGAGGACGGGACGCGGCATCGGGCGTGGATCCTCCGGGGAGTCGCGACCGCGCGAGGTCCGGCTCCGTGTCTCGAACGAGGCGACGAGCCCCTCGTTTGCCGCTCGCGCGGCGCCGGGGGTAGATTTGCATGTTCGTGGGACGGTCCCGGCTCGTCCGGCCCGGCATCAAGGAGAGTTCCCCGATGAAGCGTCCGATTCCTTTCGCGCTCGCCGTTTGCACGGTCCTCGCGTCCTCGCCCGCTCCGGCCCAGGTCCGCATCAACGAGATCCGGATCAATGAGCCCGGCCTCGATCTCAACGAGTACGTCGAGCTCGCCGGGCCGCCGGGCACTTCCCTCGACGGGTACACGTACGTCGTCCTCGGCGACGAGACGTCGGCCCTCTTCGGCAGCGGCGTGATCGAGGAGGCGCAGCCCCTGACGGGGAGCGTGATCCCCCCCTCCGGCTTCTTCGTCCTCGCCGAGGCGACCTTCACCCTCGGCGTCGCGAACCGGATCGAGATCCTCGAGTTCGAGAGCGACGACAACGTCACGCACTTCCTCGTCACCGGATTCACCGGCGCCGACGGCCAGGACCTCGACACGAACGACGACGGCGTGCTCGACGTGACGCCCTGGACGTCGGTCGTCGACCTCGTCGCGCTGATCCGGGAGAACAATCCCCCCGCGACCTCGGAGTACCACTACGGTCCCGCGATCGTCGGGCCTCAGGGGAGCGCGGTTCCCCGCCACGTCTTCCGCAGTCCCGACGGCGCGGCGGTCCTCTCCTCCTGGAACATCGGGGCGTTCGCGGCGGGCGTCACCGACACCCCCGGCGCGCCGAACCAGGTCCCCTCGATCTCCCTCGCTTCCGGCGGTACGCAAAGACTCGCGCTCGACGCCGGCCCGGCCTACGCGGGCGATCTCTACGTCATCGCCACGAACTTCACGGGGACCTCCCCCGGCCTCTTCGTCCCGCCCATCGTCGTCCCCCTCAACTTCGACATCCTCCTCGACCTCTCCCTCCAGATGGCGAACGGACCGATCTGGACGAACACGTTCGGCTCTCTCGGTTCGAGCGGCCGGGCGTTCGCCTCCCTCAACATTCCCCCGCTCCCCGGCGACGCCGAGGGTCTGACGCTGAACAGCGCCGCCGTCCTCCTGACTCCCTCCCTCGTCCCCGTCCTCGCGTCGAATCCGGTCCCCCTCCACCTGGCCCGGTAGAGACGGGGAGAGCCAGCGAAGGGGAGGGATTCAGGGGCTCGCCCTACCCCGGGCGCGCGCCTTCCCCTGCCCCGGCCGTCCGGGCGTCCACCCTCCGGACCGCGCCCCTTCCGACTCTCGAAGTCCCGTGAACGGGTGGTCGAAGGGCGAGCCGTCTCACTCGCGCATCGCACGGAGACGGACGGCGATCCCCTTCGCTCGATCTTCGTCGGCGAATCCGACGGTCCCGGTCGTTTCCTCCGCAAAGTCGGGATGGGACACGCGGAGCCGGGCGTCTCCCGTCGCGGACTCGACCCGGCCTCGTGGCGGGAGTCGTCGCGCCCCGCTACGCTGGCTCCGCCTCCAGGAAGGTTCCCCGATGAAGAGTCTCCTCGCCCTCGCGACCGCCGGCTGCATGGCCCTCGTCGGCTCCCTCGCTCCCGCCCAGGTGCGCATCAACGAGATCCGCATGGACGAGCCCGGGACCGACGTCAACGAGTACTTCGAGCTCGCCGGGCCCCCGGGCACGCCGCTCGCCGGCCTCACCTACGTCATCCTCGGCGACACCTCGACCGCGCCGCTCGGAAGCGGCGTGATCGAGGAGGCCCTCGACCTGACCGGGAACGTGATCCCGGCCTCCGGCCTCTTCGTCGCCGCGGAGGCGACGTTTGCCCTCGGGGTGGCAAACCTGACGACGCTGGTCAACTTCGAGAACAGCGACAACGTCACGCACCTCCTCGTCACCGGCTACACGGGAACCCTCCTGAGCGACCTCGACACGAACGACGACGGGGTGCTCGACGTGACGCCCTGGACCTCGGTCGTCGATCTCGTCGCGGTGATCCTCCAGAACAACCCCCCGGCCACGACCGAGTACCACTACGGCCCGCCGCTCGTCGGACCCGACGGCGCCTTTACCCCCGGCCACGTCTTCCGCAACCCCGACGGCGCGGCCGTGCTCTCGAGCTGGAACGTCGGAGCCTTCGCGGCCGGG
>CBRGOK010000530.1:0-3279 GCA_967798035.1 uncultured bacterium | reverse complement strand
TCCTTCACGACGGAGGCGGGCCGATCGATCACCTCCCCGGCGGCGATCCGGTCGACGATCTCCCGGGGCAGGCGGCGGATCATCGCTCCCTCGCTCCGGAGGCGGCGGCGAGCCGGGCGATCGCCGCGAGGGGATCGGGCTCCCGCCCGGACTTCACGCCGATCTCGAGCGCCCGCAGGCGCCGCAGGAGGCGTTCGTGCCCTCGGCTCGTCCTCGCGCGCGCCGCCCGATCGAGGTGGGACCCCGGCCAGCCCTTCGTCCCGAGCGTGGTGGCCGCCTGCTGGATGGAAGCTCCTCCGTCGAGGAGTCGCCGAACGACCGCCGCGCGGCGCGCCTCCTCGTAGAGGCGGGCGAAGAGGATCGCGTAGAGCGCGCGCGGGTCGCGCTCCCGCTTGCCCGGAGCGAGGGAGAGCCCGTCGCGGCGGATCCCCTCGACGATCGCCGCGGCCCGGGGCGGATCCCCCTCGAGGAGCGCCGCCGCGAGGCTGAAGCCGCTCGGCTCCTCCCCCGCCCTCGCCTCGGGGCAGACGACGACCGTCCCCCCCGCCGCGAGGAGGTCGGCGGCGAGCGGGTCCTTCTCCGTCCGGGTCGGGAGGGTGACGAGGAGGAACGATCCGTCTCGCGTCCCCTCGAGGAACCGCAGGCAGGCCGCCTCGAACGCCGTCCTCTCGTCCTTCTTCCGCGTCCGCCCCTCGAACTTGCAGAGGGGCTCGGCGCGACGCACGAGGATCGCGCGGGAGGGGGCGAAGAGGGGCGTCGCGAGGAGGTCCGAGAGGAGCTCCCTCTCCTCGAACCCGTCCCCCTGCGCGTCGTGGGAGAAGAAGGCATGGGTCTTCTCCGACGCTTCGCGGAGCGCCTCCACCGTCCGGTCGAAGGCCTCCGGGTCGTAGGTGTGGGCCGGGAACTTGTACTCCCCCACGAAGAGGACGACCGCCCCGGCTTGCCCCCCGCGGAGTCCATCGAGGAACGGCTCCATCGCCCCGGGGCCGACGATCCGCCCTCGGGGCAGCTCCATTTTCGGGGAGGCGGGCCGGGGCGGGCTCACGCGCTCCCCCGAAGGGCGTAGTCGGCCCACACGGCGAGGAAGTAGCCAACGGAGATCCAGCCGTTCACCGTGAAGAACGCGGCGTTCACCCGGGAGAGGTCCCCCGGCCGCACGAGGAGGTGCTCGACGACGAGGAGGACGCCGACGAGGGCGATCCCGAGGTAGGTGGGGAGACCGAGCCCGGCCCGGAAAGCGACGCCGAGGAGGAGGGGGACGACCGCGGCGTGGAGCGCGGCCGAGAGGGCGAGCGCCCGGCCGACGCCGAGGCGGGCCGGAATGGAGTGCAGCCCCTCCCTCCGGTCGAAAGCGACGTCCTGGCAGGCGTAGATCAGGTCGAAGCCGGCGACCCAGAGGGCGACGGCGACGGAGAGGAGGAGGGGAGGGAGGAGATCCCCCTCGAAGGAGCCCTTCACGGCGAGCCAGGCCCCGAGCGGGGCGATCCCGAGGCAGGCGCCGAGCGCGAAGTGGGTTCCCGAGGTCCGCCGCTTGAGGTGGCTGTACCCGAGGAGGAGCCCGAGGACGGGGAAGGAGAGCCCGCCGCAGAGGGGCGAGAGGGCGAAGGAGAGGAGGACGAAGGCGAGCGCGCTCGTCCCGACGAGGAGGCCGACGGAGCGCGGCGAGAGCGTGCCCGCCGGCAGGGCGCGGCCCGCCGTCCGGGGGTTGCGCGCGTCCACGTCGCGGTCGGCGAGCCGGTTCCACCCCATCGCCGCCGTCCGGGCGGTCAGGACGCAGCCGGCGAGGAGGAGCAGCGTCCGCGCGTCGGGCCATCCCCCGGCGGCGAGGAGGGCGCCGACGAGGGCGAAGGGGAAGGCGAAGACGGTGTGGGAGAACCGGATCGTCTCGAGGAGGAGCGCGAGCCGGCGGAGGGCGCTCATCCCCGGCGCGGGGCGTGCGGGTGGAACTCCTCGTCCCCCGCCGGCTCCGCGCCCCAGCGCCGGAAGAGGTCGTGCTCGACGCCGAGGCGGTCGAGGATCTTGCCGACGACGTGGTCGACGAGGTCCTCGACCGTCTTCGGCCGGTGGTAGAAGCCCGGCATCGCCGGCAGGATCGTCGCCCCCGCCCACGCGAGCCGCGACAGGGAGTCGAGGTGGACGCGGTTGAGGGGCGTCTCCCGCGGGACGAGGATCAGGGGGCGGCCCTCCTTGAGGGCGACGTCGCAGGTCCGCTCGATCAGGTTCGAGGAGAGGCCCGACGCCACCCGGGCGGCGGTCCCCATCGAGCAGGGGACGACCACGGCGCCGCGGACCGGATGGGTCCCGCTCGACGGCGGGGCCTCGACCGCCTCGATCGGGTGGAACAGGACCTCCCCCGCCCCCGCCCGGAACGGGGCGAGGTCGGGCTCGGCGGGGTCGATCCGCACCCCGCATTCGAGGGCGAGCACCTTGAGGCCCGCCGCGCTGATCGACAGGTGGACCCGGGCGCCCGCCGCGCCGAGCGCCCGCACGAGGGAGAGGGCGTAGGGGGCGCCGCTCCCCCCCGTCACGCCGACGAAGAACGCCTCCACGTCTCAGCCCGCGAGGTAGAGGAGGTCGTAGAACGCGTGCGTGTAGATCGCCACGCCGATCCCCCTCCCGACGAAGTGCCCGCCCAGGATCGCCCCGGCGCTCGTCCGGACCGCGAACGCGCCCGCGTCGAAGGGGGTCCCGAACGCCCCGAGGTGGTGGAAGCCCGCGAAGGCGAGCGAGGACACGGAGAGGGCGATCCCCAGCGCCGTCCCCTTTCCCGCCCCGAGGGGCTCGGCCAGCCGGAGGGCGAGGACGTAGAGCGCCGGGAGGAGGAGGAGCCGGAAGGCGATCTCCTCGTAGACCCCGGCTCCGACGGCGAGGAGGCTCGCGAGGACGGGGGAGCCCTCCCCCGCCTCGAGCGCGATCGCCGCGTCCCCCAGCCGGCTCCGGAGGAGGAGGACGGCCGGCCCGAGGAGCGCGGCGTAGAGGAGCCCCTCGAGCGCCACGGGAAAGGCGTAGCGGTGCGCGGGGACCCTTCGGCGGACGGCGTAGAGGGCCGCGGCGAGGAGGGCGCAGACGAGGAGGAGGCCGAAGAGGAACCTCCCCGCCGGGCCGAACCCGGCGAGGAACGCGCGCCGGAGGACGGCGTCGGCGCCGTTGCGGACGGGGCTCTCGGAGAGGAGGAGGCCCGCCTCGTAGATCGCGAGGAGCGGGGAGGCCGCGAGGATGCCGACCTCGAGGCGCCGGCTGCGGTCGAGGTACTCCCGCGCGCGCATGGCGCGACATCTT
>CBRGOK010000529.1:0-3281 GCA_967798035.1 uncultured bacterium | reverse complement strand
CTTCCGAGTCCGGGAATGGAACCGCCCGGCGGCGACCCTCGAGCGCGAGATCTCGGTCCCGGCCGGAGGAATCGCCGAGTTCCGCCTCTCTCTCGCCTTCGCCGACGACGCGGCGGCCGCCGCCCGCGTCGCGGCCGAGTCGATCTCGCCGGCCGACCCGCTCACCGTCCACCGCGAGCGCTACGCGACCTGGTACGACTGGAACTGCCCGCGCTTCGACTGCGAGGACCCGGCTCTCACCCGGCTTTGGTGGTACCGCTGGTTCATCGTCCGGCACTGCGGTGCCGAGCCGCGCGCGGGACGGCTGCGGCACCCCGTCTTCTTCGAGGGTCGCCACGGCTCCTGGTATCCGAAGGTCATCTCCTACTCGACCCCCCACATCCTCGCGGAGACGCGCTGGCTCCGCGATCCGCGCCACGCCTTCGGCCAGGTCCGCGCCCACGTCGAGAACCGCGAGGCGGACGGGATCCTCCGCTCCGTCCAGACCGACTGGATCGGCGGCTTCTACACGGAGTGGATCGCGCAGGCGACCCTCGGCGCCTTCCTCGTCCACCCCGACCGCGACTTCCTCGCCGAGGTCGCCCCGGCCCTCGGCGGGCACGTCGAGGCGCTCTTCCGGAAGTTCGACGCCGACGGCGACGGCCTCGTCGCACCGGCGAACCACTGGGAGACGGGGATGGAGTGGTCCCCGGTCTTCTTCCACTTCAATGGCTACGACAACCGCAAGCCCGAGGAGCGGATCGAGCGCCCCGACTTCGTCGCCTACCACTTCGGCTCGGCGCAGGCGATGTCGCGGGCTTTCTCCCTCCTCGGCGACGCGCCGGCCGCGGAGCGCATGTCGCAGGCCGCCGCCCGGATCCGCTCGGCCGCCCTCTCGAAGCTCTGGGACCCGAAGGACCGCTTCTTCTACGGTGTCCGCGAGAAGGACGACGCGCTCGCCCGCTGCCGGGAGATCGTCGGCTTCTACCCCTTCGCTTTCGGGCTCCCTCCGCGGGAGAGGGCCTACGCCGAGGCCCTGCGATTCCTCGTCGACCCGAAGGAGTTCTGGACCCCGTATCCCGTCGCCTCGGCGGCGCGCTCCGTGCCGGTCTTCTCGGCGCAGATCCAGCGCTGGCCCGGGCCGGGAGGAATCGTCACCGCCTGCATGTGGAACGGGCCGACCTGGCCCCACGCGAACTCCCTCGTCCTCGACGCGCTCGCCCGCGTGCTCCGCGAGTACCCCGCCGAGGGGATCGTCTCGCGCGAGGACTTCGAACGGCTCCTCGACCGGTTCGCCCGCCTCCACTTCGAGGGGGGGGACCCGGCCCGGCCCCTGCTCCGCGAGTACGCCGACGGGGACACGGGGGCGAACTGGGGTTGCCCGGACTACTTCCACTCGACCTTCGACGACCTCTTGATCCGCCACCTCGGCGGGCTCGTCCCCCGCGAGGACGACACTCTCGAGCTCGATCCGCTCGTGCGCAGCCTCGCCTGGTTCCGGTTCGACGGGGTCCCCTACCGCGGCCACATCCTGACGATTGCCTGGGACCGCCCCGACGGGGACTGGAAGCTCGCCGACTTCTCGGAGGGGTTCTCGGTCGCCGTCGATGGCCGGCGCGTCGCGACGCAGGAGAGGCTCGAGAAGATCCTCGTCGAGGGGGCGGTGCCGCTGCGCCCCGCGCGCTGAGGGGCCGGCTCCGTCCGAGGCGGACTGGAATCCGGATGCGTTCCGGCAACCGAGGCCCTACCCTACGCGCGTCCACCGCGCGTTCCCGGCAGCCGGAGGGCGCGCGCCCGCCCCGGGGAGGGCTCACCCCGAGGGCGGATTCGACCCGGCGAGCCACGAAAGGTTACGGAGGATGGCGAGCGGCCGCGGACCCGAGAGTTTCGAGAAGCGACAGCGGGAGAGGCGCAAGCAGCAGAAGCGGCTCGAGAAGCTCGCCCGGCGGAAGGCCCGCAACGCGGCGAAGCACGACAGGCCGGCGGACGGATCGGAGGGTCCGCTCCCCCCTCCGGACGCGCCCCCCTCGGATTCCCCTCCGCCCCCCGCGGCGGGGGAGAGCGGCCCGGCGCAGCCCCTCCCGGCCAGCCGGCCCGGACCGGCCTAGCCCTCCCGGGCGAAGAGCGGTCCCGCCCCGCTCGCCCGCCCCCGGGCGAGACTCCCTCTCAATCCGCCGCGGAGGCGCTGCCGAAGATGGACCGCGCAAGGCGGTCCTCCGCGATACCCCCTCGGACTCCGCCTCGACGGGAACGGCGTCGGCGCCGGATCGGAGTCGCACATGAAGGCGAGCACCGGAACCCCCTCGATCCTCCCTCTCGCGGCCCTCGCGGCCCTCGGCCTCGGGCTGTCCGCCTGTACCGCGACCGGGGTCACCCGGAACGCCGCCACGACGTCGACCATGGAGGACCTCGAGGAGTTCGTCGGCAAGGCCCGCCGATCCCTCGGCGACACCCTCGGCGCGCTCGACGAGGTGCAGAACACCGCCACCACCGACCCGGGCCCGGCCTTCTCGAGGTTTGGCGCCAACGTGGACGACGTCCGGTCGACCGCCGACGACATCCCGAGACGCGCGACGGCCCTCAAGACCCAGGCCGCCAAGCACGACGAGGCGTGGCTGCGGGAGACCTCGAGCATCCAGGACGGGGCGCTCCGGAGGAAGGCCGAGGAGCGGCGCGAGGAGACGATGAAGAAGTTCGAGGCGATCGAGACGAAGGCGTTCGCCGCGAAGGCCTCCTACGAGCCCGTCATCCGGCGCCTCCAGGACGTCCTGGTCTTCCTCTCGAACGACCTCAACCCGACCGGCATCTCGGCCATCCGCGAGCAGGTCGCCGGGATCAAGAACGACGCGGACGAGGTCGACAAGGCCCTCGACGCGCTCGCGAAGGAGCTCGTCGAGGTCCGCGTCGCGATGTCGCCGCGGCAGCCCACGCCCCCCCGGGGGCACTGAGCTCCGGCCGGGCCGGCCCCTACCCCTTCGCGCCGAGCGCGGCGATCGCCTTCTTCGCGTTGTCGACGCGGATCACGAGCATCGCGTCCTTCCCCGCCGTGCCGACCGTCCCGTAGGCGTAGTCGACGTTCACCTTCGCCGTGGCGAGGCGCTGGGCGAGGTCGGCGAGCGCTCCCGGCCGGTTCGCGAGCGGGACGCACACCACCTCGGCCTCGAGCGTGAGGAGCCCCCCCTCGCCGAGGACGTGCGCCGCCTTCCCCGAGTCGGACGTGACCATGCGGACGACGCCGTGGTCCACCGACCCGTGGATCATGAACCCCTCGACGTTGACCCCCTTCTCCCCCAGCGCCTTGG
>CBRGOK010000528.1:0-3282 GCA_967798035.1 uncultured bacterium | reverse complement strand
GGCGACCCGCGCGTCGGCGCGGCGGTCGAGGTGAGGGCGCGCGCGCTCGGCCGGGGGACCCCGGCCGAGAAGAGGATGGGAGCCCTCTTCCGCCTCGCGGCCCTCGGCTGGCTCTTCCGGCAGCCGATCGACTTCGGCGGCGGCTGGAGGATCCCGGGTTGGAGCGGGCTCCTCCCCGATCCGAAGGCCGCGGACGACGCCGTCGTCGCGGTGGGCGTTGCGTTCCTCGCCTTCCTGGTCCCTTCGGGCAACGAGAGGGGAAAGAGCCTCCTCGACTGGGAGACCGCGGCCCGCGTCCCGTGGGACATCCTCCTCCTCCTGGGAGCCGGTTTCGCCATCGCGAAGGCGTTCGAGGCCTCGGGCTTCTCGAAAACGGTGGGGGAGCTCCTCCTCCCCGCGATGCACGGCGCGCCGCCCCTCCTCCTCGTCGCGGGAACCTGCGCCTTCGTCACGTTTCTCTCCGAGTTCGCTTCAAACACGGCGACGGCCCAGTTCATGATGCCGGTCCTGCGCGGCGTCGCGGCGGCCGCCTCGCTCGACCCGCTCCTCCTCCTCCTCCCCGCCGGTCTCGCGGCTTCCTGCGGCTTCATGCTCCCGATCGCGACCCCGCCGAACGCGATCGTCTTCGCCTCGGGTCGGATCCCCGTCCGACGCATGGCTCGCGTCGGGCTCCTCGTCGACCTCGTCGGGATCGCGGCGATCACGGCGCTCGTCTTCACGCTCGGCGGGCCCGTCTTCGGGATCCGGTTCGACGGGCCGCCCCCCTGGGCGACGCTGCCGGCCTCCCCCCGCTGAGTCAGAACCGCAGCGTGTAGACGAGCTTCACGACCCCCTGGGTCTCGATCGCCTGGGGCGTCTCCCCGGGGTCGGGGACGGGCGTGACCGCGTTCCACGGCCGCGACCCGTAGGGCTGGTTGCGGTTGAAGACGAGGAAGAGGTCCCGCCCCGGGCGGAGGATCCAGCGAAGCCGCGTGTTCACCCCGGCGGTCCGCGAGACGTTGTCGAACTGGGCGAGGGTCTGCCAGGAGACCTCCGGCGAGAAGTTGACCTCCGTCCGGAGCCGTCCGATGCGCACCGTGAAGTCCCCGTCGTCGTCCACCCCCGGGACCCCGAAGGGGGTCTCGAGCCGGTTCTGCTCGTACTCCGCCGAGGCGTTGAGCCAGCCGCCCGGCCTCCAGTGGAGGGCGAGCTCGAGATCGGTCCGGGTCCCGTCGAAGAACTCCCCCGTCTCGAATCCCGCGGTCGCGGCGAGGGGCCGCCGGTCCGAGGTCTCGACGGAGGCCCCGAACCGGACGAAGTCGTACGCCCCCTCGGGGATCGAGATCCCTTCGAGGATCTCGAAGTCCGCCGGAAGGTGCTCGTAGGTCGGCGTGACAAAGATCCCCGCCTCGTCCCCGGTCTCGAGCTCGATCCGCGCGACGTCGGTCCGCAGCGTGAAGGTCTCGGTCTGGCCGGACGTATCGGTGAAGAGGTCGGGGGCGAGCCCGAACCCGAGCTGCCGGATCGCCGTCCCCGGCCGCGGGTTCCAGGAGACCGACCCCGAGTACCGGCGCGTCCCCGGCCGCTGGACGAACCCGAGGGCGGGGAGGAAGTCCTCCTCGATCGCGCGGGCCCCGAGCCGCGCCTCCCAGACGTCGTTCGGGTAGGAGAGGTCGATCCCGTAGGCGGCCTCCTCCCCGCCGGTCCCCTCCGTCCAGGAGTGGAGCGCGTAGAGGACGACGTCGAGGTTGCGATCCCCGGCGAACCGCGTCGTCGCGAGCTTGTAGTCGAGGCCGACGAGACTGTTCTCCCCCGTGTCGGCGGGATTCCCGTGCGTCGCGACGAGCCCGAGGACGGATTCCTCCCCGAGGTTGCGGCGGACCCGCGCCGCGAAGAGGTCCTGCGAGGAGAGCTCGTGCTTCTCGTCCGTCGCGACCCCGAGGGCCCCGATCGACCAGGGCCCCTCGCGCCCGCTCACCTTCCCTCCGCCCCGGAGGGGGACGGGGCGGCTCTGGTCGTCGATCCCGATCCTGCGGCTGAAGAAGGGGAGGAGCTCGGGGGAGTCCCCGAATTCTCCCCGTCCGGTCTCGAAGCCGAAGATCCCCGCGTCCTCGAGGAAGAACTTCCTCTTCTCGGGGAAGAAGAGGGGGAAGCGGGTGAGGTTCACGCGCAGATCGTCGACCTCGGTCTCGGCGAAGTCGGGCCGAATCGTCGCCGTCGCCGTGATTCCCGGGGTGAGGCGGTAGAAGGCCTCCCCCCCTCCGCGCAGCGTGAGGTCGAGATCGCGGCCCTCGAAGTCGTGGGTCCTGTCCGCGTCGGCGCGGAGGTAGGGGACGAGGTCGAGGCCGAGGCCCTGCTCGAGCCCCTCGAGCCCCTCGAGATCCCCCGCCTCCGAGATGCGGAAGAGGGAGAGCCTCTGTCGCGCCGCGGCCCAGCGGCTCTGCTCCTCCCGGCGCTTGAGGATCCGGTTCACGTTGAAGCCCCAGGTCGTCCCCCTCCGGTCGAAGGCGACCGTGCGGAAGGGGATCGCGATCTCGGCGGTCCACCCCTCGGGGACGATCCGCGAGCGACCCTCCCAGATCCCGTCCCAGTCCTTGTTGAAGTCGGAGCCGTTGTTCGTGACGAGCGCGTCCCCCGGGCCCCCGGCCGGCCCGACCTGGAAGAAGTAGGCGTTCCTGCGGTCCCGGAACGTGTCGAGGACGATCTCGACCCGGTCGTCGGGGTCGAGCCGGGCGTCCCGGCGCATCTGGGTCGCCACGATCCCCGAGGGGTCCCGGTCGAAGCAGGCGATGCCGAGGTAGAGGGCCCCCTCGTCGTAGGCGACGCGGACGCTCGTGACCTCCGTCGGGGCCGCCCCCTCGACCGGCTCGACCTGCGTGAGGGGGCCGATCTCGGGAGCCTTCGACCAGACCGGATCGGCGAGGTCCCCGTCGATCCGGGGCGCTTCCGCCCGCGGGATGCGCAACGCCCGCGCGCGCGGCCTTTCCCCGTCCTGGGGGGGCGCGAGGGGTGCGAGGAGGACGAGGAAAGCCCGGGTCATCGGGGTGGAGTCCGGCGCTCCCCGCGCCCCGGGGGAAGCCCGAGGGCGGCAGGGTAAGCGGCGTCAGCGGCGAGCGGGTGGGGGTTTCGCCGCGCGCGCCCTCGCCGCCCGAGCCTCCGGGAGGCGCCCGAGGCCCTCGAGGGCCGCGGCGAGCCCGTTCCAGGCCTCGGGCCGGTCGGGGGAGAGGGAGGCCGCCCGCTCGAACTCGACGCGCGCCCGCTCCACCTCCCCGCGCGCGAGCAGGCAGGTCCCGAGGCCGCATC
>CBRGOK010000527.1:0-3283 GCA_967798035.1 uncultured bacterium | reverse complement strand
CGAGCCGGGTGCTCTCCTTCTTGAAGGTGTACTTCTCGAGGACGTCGAGCCTCCGGTCCGCGAGGAGGAGGTCGATCTCCCGCTTCTTCGCGTTCAGCTCGTCCGCCTCCCGGTCCGTCCGCGTGATGAACCCCTTCCCCTCGAGCTTCACGCTCCAGTCGAGGCGGTCCTTCGCGCGCGCGATCTCCTCCTTCGCGACCGTCTGCTCCCCCTCGACCGTCTGCCGCATCTGGACGTAGTCCCCCTGGAGGTACTTCTCGCGGTCGAGCTCGGCGAAGGCGACCTCGAGCTCGGACTGCGCGACGAGGCTCTCCTGCTGCTTGCGGACGATCTCGTACTCGTTGTCCGCGCGGATCTTCGCGGCTTCCGCCTGCTCGACCTGGATCTTCTGCTGGACGAGCCGGTCCACCATGGCGCTCACGTCGAGCTCGCACAGGATGTCGTCCTTCTTCACGATCGTCCCCTCGGGCACGAGCTTGAGGATCGTCACCTGCCCCTCGATCTCGTTGAAGATCTTCCCGGGGGCCTCCGACTCGATCGAGCCCCCCTCGACGATCGTGACGGCGAGGTCGGACCGCCGGACGGCGACCTTCAGGTCCTCGGCCCTCTCCCCGGAGGAGCCCCCGCAGGCGGCGAGGAGGCCGGCGAGGGGGAGGAAGGACCGTTCAATCCTCGGCAAGGAGCGCATCGGTGGCCTCATAGTCTAAACCCTCCGGGGAAACTTGGAGGACTCCGAGGTCCCGGAAGAGGGCGAGCCGGGAGACGGTGTAGTCGACGAGCGCCGCCGTGAGGGCGTTCTGGGCCTGGAGGAGGTCGTCCTGGGCCTCGAGGAGGTCGCGGGTGCTCGCGCGCCCCGCCTCCTTCAGGTCCTGCGCGCTCTCCACCCGGCGCTGCGCGATGCGCACGGCGTTCTCTTGGAGGGCGTAGGTCTCCTGGAGGCGCCCGAGATCGCGCAGACCCTCGAGGATCTGGGCCTTGATCGCGTCCTCCGCCGCGGCCGCCGAGCGCCGGGCCACCTCGAGATCGACGATCTCGGCGCGGTAGGCGTTGCGCTCGAAGAGGCGATCGAAGGGGAGATCGAGGTCCACGCCGGCGGAGGACTGGACGTTCGTGTGGTTGAAGTTGACCGGCTGGCGGTCCTCGCTCACGTGCGCGAGGTTTCCGACGAGGTCGAGCCCGGGCTTGAGGGCGTTCGCGGCGACGAGGACCTTGCGCCCCGCGTCGGCGACGGCGGCCTCCGCGTTCGCGAAGTCGAGGCGGTTCTTGAACGCCATCGCGAACGCCCGGGTCTCGGCGAGCGCGAAGGGCTCGCCTCCCGGCCGGGGGAGTTTCTCGAGATCCTCGCGCCGGACCTCGGCGGGGGTCTCGGGGGGAAGGCCGATCGAGACGAGGAAGACATTCAGGCGCGTCCCGAACCCGGCGCGCACCTGGACGACGCGGTTGCGGGCGTCGACGGCGTCCTGCCGGGCCTGGTCGACCTCGACGAGGGAGGCCCGGCCGGCGAGTCCGAGCGCCTCGTTCCTCTCCCTCGTCACCTCCCGGCTGCGGAGGTTGTTCTCCTCGTTGCCCACCTGGTCGAGGGACCGGAGGAGCTCGAGGTAGTTCGAGACGACCTGGACGACGAACTCCTTCTTGAACTGCTCGAAGTCGCGCACCGCGTAGAGGGCGTCGCGCTCGGCCTGGCGGAGGTCCTCCTCGGCGACGTCGCGCCCCGCCCCGCGGAGGAGGGGGATCGAGATCGCGAGGGAGTAGAAGGTGGTGAAGGAGGTGCCGTTCGTCCCCGTGAAGATGCGGGAGAGGTCGTTCCCGATCGCGAGGGCGAGGCTCCCTCCCGTCTTGAGGAGTCGGGTGAAGCCGAAGCTCGAGCTCTGGCTCCCCGACTTCTCGTCGAATCGGGTCGAGCCCTCCGTGGCCTGGTAGTCGCCCGAGACCAGGCCGAAGTACCGGGACTCGAAGGTGTGCCGCTCCCCCGTCAGGGCGAGGGCGGCCCGGAAGACCTTCTCCTTCTCCGTCTGGAACTCGCGGCTGTTCTCGGCCGCGATCTCCAGGGCCTTCCCCAGCGTGAGCTCGAGCGGTTCCGTGACGACGGGGGCTCGGGGCCCGGGAGGGACGGGGTCGGACCGCGGACCGAGCACCTGCTCCCGGAGGGAGCCTTCCTTCGGCTCGATCGTGAAGGGCTGCTCCGCCCCGAGCGCCTCCCACTGCTTCTCCCGGATGACGCCGTAGGTCGCATCGTCGGCCTCACGACGGTACCCCTCGGCCGTGCAGGCCGTGAACAGGGCGGCGGCGAGGGGGAGGATTCTTGAGATCCTCGAGTTCATCCGGCCTCCTCCATCCCTCTCCTCCGGGGCAGGGAGGAACGGTAAAGGATACTGGACCCCGTCCGACCCCGTCATGGGAAAATCCCGCCGGCCATGACGCGGATCTTCTCCTCTCTCCTCCTCGCCTGCCTGGGGCTCTTCCTCTGCGCGGCGCTGGCGGCGGTGCGCGGGGGGGAGGCCCACGCGCTCCTCGGACTCGCCGCGGCGATCTTCGCCGTCCTGTGCCATGCGCTGATGTTCATCTATCTGATCGGGACGGGGAAGACGTTGAAGGAGGGGGTGGAGAGCCACGGCCTCGATCCGGCCCTCCTCCCGGAGTGGCGGCGGGACCTGGGGCGGGCGATCGCCCCGGGAGGCCTCGGCACCCTCGCCGTGACCGCGGCGGCGGTGCTCGCCGGCTTCGAGACCCCCTGGATCCGGCGGGGGCTCCACCCGTCCCTCGCGATCCTCGCCTTCGGCGTGACGGCGTGGGCGCTCGCCCGGGAGCTTTCCGTCATCGCCTCGAACCGCGAGCGCATGCGCCGGGCGTCGGACTTCCTCTCGCGGGGCGACCCGCGGGGAGGCGCCGCGGAGGCGGCTGCGGGGGCGGGTGGGGGCTCCCGTGGGCTCTATCACGCCCTCGTCCTCGGCGGTCTCACGGCCCTCGGCGTCTATCCCTATGCCCGGTTCGTCGCCCGGGAGGCGGACGCGCCCGCCTTTCCCTTCGTCCCGCTCGGGGTCGCCCTTCTCCTCGGAGGCCTCGCCCTGCGCTTCAGGGGGAAGGCTGCGCGATGAGCCGGACGTCCCCCTCCCTCCTCGCCTTCCTCCTCTGCGCCTGCGCCGCGACGGGCGGCCGGGATTCCGCCGACGTCCTCGAGGTCCTCCACGCCCAGGCGAGCGCCTGGAACCGCGGGGACCTCGAGGGGTACATGCGCGGCTACCTCGAGTCCCCGGCGCTCACCTTCTTCAGCGGGGGGACGACG
>CBRGOK010000526.1:0-3290 GCA_967798035.1 uncultured bacterium | reverse complement strand
CGATGGGTTCGAGGGCAGATTCCGTGCCGGCGTCTCGCTTCCGGCGCGGAACGGACGCAAATGTCGGGGCAGGCACGAGGTGCAGTTCCCGGACGATGCCGCCCCGGCCGGGATTCGGAAGCCACGCTTGGCAAACTCTCTTCCTCGATGAAAAGTGCTTTTCCATGGTTCCGGGGTTTGTCCGTCGTCCTGGCCGCGATCGTGCCGAGGGCAACCGGGCCGGGCGTGGATCCCCGGAGCAGGCGGGAGCGTCGTGGTACCGCAGGATTGCCTCCGCGGGCAGCCCTCCACATCGGGACGCGATTGGAGCCCGCCGGGCGACGGGGGCCTCGTCGCGGAGGGACGGGAATCCGAAGGACGCGGATCGATCCGGGCTGGGTCGAGGGGAAGGCCCCCCGGAGGTCAGTCGGCTCCGTTCGAGCCGTTCGTCCCGTTCGCTTCCGGGCGCTCGTCCCGCCCAATCCCGAGGGCGCGGACCTTTGACCGGAGGGTCGGCCGGCTCAAGCCGAGGAGGATCGCGGCCTTCGAGAGGTTCCCCCCCGTCCGGCGCCAGGCCTCGGCGATCGCCTCCCTTTCGATCGAGTCGACCATGCTCCCGTGCGCCCTGCCCGGCTCGCGGGACAGGACCTCCTTCGCGAACTCGCGGAGCGCGGCCGAGAGGTCCGTCGGGAGCGGCTCGGAGGTCGCCTCGAGGCGGAGGTGCGCGGGCAGGATCGCCCCGCCGCCGCAGAGGATGGCCGCCTGCGCGAGGGCGTGCTCGAGCTCGCGAACGTTCCCGGGCCAGCGGTAGGCGCGGAGGCGCTCGAGGGCATCGGGCGAGAGCCGGAGCTGCGGCTTGCCCAGCCGCGCGCGCTGGTGGCGGAGGAAGTGCTCGGCGAGGAGGGGGATGTCGCTGCGTTCCCGGAGCGGAGGGAGCGAGATCGTGAAGACGCTCAGGCGGTAGTAGAGGTCCTCCCGGAACCTCCCGTCGCGGACGAACGCCTCGAGCGGGCGGTGGGTCGCCGAGATGACGCGGGCGTCGACCTGGATCGTCTCGCCGCCGCCGAGGCGCTCGAGCGTTCCGTGCTGGACGACGCGCAGGATCTTCGCCTGGATCGCGGGGGACATGTCCCCGATCTCGTCGAGGAAGACCGTCCCCCCGTGCGCCTGCTCGAACCGGCCGAACTTCCTCGCGCCGGCTCCCGTGAAGGCCCCCTTCTCGTGCCCGAAGAGCTCGCTCTCGAGGAGCGTGTCCGGGATCGCTGCGCAGTGGACGACGATGAAGGGCTCCCGGGCCCGCAGCCCGTGGCGGTGGATAGCGCGCGCGACAAGTTCCTTCCCCGTCCCGCTCTCTCCACGGACGAGGACGGTCGTGTCGGAGGGGGCGACCCGGCCGATCTGCATGAGCACGTCGAGCATCTTCGGGCAGGTGCCGACGATCCCGTCGACGCACTCGGGCCCCGGGCTCGGCTTCGGATGGGCGGCGCTCCGCCCGAGCCGCGCGGCGAGGAGGGCCCTCTCCACCCGCGCGAGAAGGTCGGGCGGGTCCAGGGGCTTCGCGACGTAGTCGAAGGCGCCGAGCTTCATCGCCTCGATGACGGCCTCGGTCGACCCGTACGCCGTCATCAGGATGACCGGCAGCTCGGGGCATTCGGCTCTCGCCCGCTCGAGGGTCTCGAGACCCGAGAGGCCCGGCATCCGGAGATCGAGGAGGAGGAGGTCCGTAAGGCCGTTCCGGAGGAGACCGAGCGCCTCCTCCCCGCTCGCCGCCACGAGCGTCTCGTGCCCCTCCTTCTCGAGCGCCGACGCGAGCGCGGAGCGGATCCCCTCGTCGTCGTCGGCGATGAGGATCCGGCTCAAGCGACGGTCGCTCCCTGCGGGAGGGCAGGGAGTCGCACGACGAAGGTCGCGCCCGCCCCCTCGTCCCCCTCGACGGCGATCGTTCCGCTGTGGCTCTCGAGGATCCGCCGCACGAGGGCGAGGCCGAGGCCGGTGCCCTTCTCCTTCGTCGTGAAGAAGGGCTCGAACACCTGCTGTCGGCAGTCGGCCGGGATTCCCGAGCCCGTGTCGCGGAGGACGATCTCGATCTGCTCGGGGCTCCCGCGGCGGCCCGGAACCCGCCGCGCGGCGATCGAGAGGCTTCCCCCGGCGGGCATCGCTTCCGCGGCGTTGCGGAAGAGGTTGACGAGGGCGTGCCGGAGGAGCTCCGCGTCCACCCGGACCGCCGGTAGCGCCTCCTCGATCCGCTCCTCGACGAGGATGCCCTGGCGCTCGAGCCCGGGCCTCATCGTCTCGAGCGCGCCCGAGAGGAGCTCCGCGACCGCGCGAGGTTCCCGGCGAGGCTCCGGGGCCCGGGCGGAGTCAAGGAGGCTGCGCACCACCCGGTCGACGCGCTCGGTCTCCCGGCGGGCGGCCTCGATGTCGGCGGGGTTCACGGTCCCCTGGAGCAGGGAGTGGAGGCGGAGGCGGAGCGCCGTGAGGGGCGTGCGGATCTCGTGGGCGAAGAGCCCCGCCATCTGCCCGAGGGTCGCGAACTTCTCGGCCTCGAGGATCCTCCGCGTCGCCCGGCGGTAGTGGAGCCAGGCGAGGAGTCCCCCGAGGAGGAGCGCGGCGCCGATCGCGGCCCAGATCCCCGCCTCGAGGCGCGCGAGCCTGGCGGCGTTCGCGGCCTGGGCGTCCGCGAGGAGGCGCTCGTTCACGGCGAGCAGCTCCTCGCAGGCCTCGTGGATCTCCTTCACCCGCGGCCCGACCTCCCTCGTGTAGAGGAGGGCCGCCTCGGCGCCGCGGTTCTCGTGGGCCAGAGCGAGGACCCAGTCCCGGAGGCGATCGTAGTTGCGGAAGAGGGAGTCGATCCGCTCGACGATCCGCCGCTCCGGCTCCGCGAACGAGGCGCCGCGCGCCGCGGCGAACCTTCGTTCGAAGGCGGCTCTCTTCTCCTCGAGGAGTCGGAGCCACTTCGGGTCCGGATCGAGGAGGAAATCGCCGACGATCCCCCGCTGGTCGAGGAGGGCAAGCTCCAGATTCGCCACGGCGCGGAGGCTGGCAACGTTCTCCGCGAGCACCGCGCGGGAGGAGCGGTCGATGGTGCGGCGCGAGTTCCTCGCGAGGACGCCGATGCCCGCCAGGAGGACGGCGATGCCGGCAAGGCCGGCGACCGTGGGGAGATCGAGCGGGCGGCGATGAGCGGTCATCGCCGCCGCCCCGAGTCGCCATCGGGCACGCCGCCCCGACCGGCCTTGCTGCCCGCCGTGGAACGGTGGCTGCTCGGCATTCCGAGCCGGGAGGAACTATCACGGACCCACAAAAACTAC
>CBRGOK010000525.1:0-3305 GCA_967798035.1 uncultured bacterium | reverse complement strand
TCGTCGTGTGGAGCGAGGGGTTCCTCGTCCTCGGGCGACGCCTCGACGCGGCCGGGACTCCGCTCGACGCCGCTCCGTTCACGATCATGCCCGGCGCTACTCCCGACGTCGCCGCGCTCGGCGGGGACTTCCTCGTCGTCGCCACTCACGCCCCATCCAACCCCCAGTTCCGCTTCCCCTTCTCCGCGCGCGTGAGAGGCTTCGACGGGCTCGTGCTGGATCCGACGCCGCTCATGCTCGGCCAGTACTTCGCCGTGGCCCCGAAGGTCACGGCTTTCGGAGCGCAGTGGATCGCCGTCTGGGAGCGGCACTTCTCCCACGACGACTCGCACGCGAACGTCCTCGCGGCGTTCGTGACCGCGGCCGGGACGAGCCCCGGCGGGGAGTTCGCCCTCACGGGCGGGTCGGTCTTCCACAACGCCGCCGCCGTCGCTTCCGACGGCGCGAGTGCCCTCGTCGCGTGGGCCGACAACACCCCGACCATCCAGAGCGCGAACCTCTCGGCGCGCCGAGTCCTCCCGAACGGGTCGATGCTCCCGATCTTCTCCCTGAACTCCGCCGCGAACGTCCAGGCCTACCCCGCCCTCGCGTGGGACGGCGGCGAGTTCGTCGCGGCGTTCGAGGACCACCGGAACGCAGCCCTCTTCTTCGACCTCCGCGGCGACCTCTACGGCGCGAGGGTGGACGCGGCGGGGGCGGTCCTCGATCCGGCGGGCTTCGCGGTCGCGTCCGGCGCAGCGCCCCAGATGAATCCCGCCGTCGCGGGCGGGCCGACCGGGAGCGCGGCCCTCGCCGGGGCGCAGTTCGGCTCCGGCTCGCCGTACGCCTCCTACCGCGTGGGCCTGCGGATCCTCGATCCGCCGAGCCCCTGCGCCGGCTCGTTCGTGACCTACGGGTCCGGCCTCCTCGGCACGGGAGGATTCGTCCCGGCCCTCGACGGGACCGGATGCCCGACGATCGGCTCCACGATCGGGTGGACGATCGCGAATGGTCGGGGCGCCGCGCCCGGGCTCCTCGCCTTCGGGGCCTCCCCGGCGTCGGTCCCCGTCTTCGGGGGGACGGCCCTCGTGACCCCGCTCCTCTTCGTCCCCTTCGCGCTCGGCGGGACGCCCGGGGCGGCCGGGGCGGGCTCGACCTCCTTCGCCATCGCCATCCCGAACGACCCCGCCTTCGTCGGGACCGTCCACTACACCCAGGCGGTCGTCCTCGATCCGCTCGCGCCCCAGGGCCTCGCCTTCACCGCGGGCCTCGAGACGCACGTCGAATGACGGCCGCCTAGGACCCCCTCGCCTACTCTGTTCACCGCGCGGCTCGATCCGTCCGGCGGGACGGCGCGAGCCGCGCGTTCACTTCCGGACAGGGGCGCAGAGCTCGAGGTCGTGGCCGTCGGGATCGGCGAAGTAGAGCGAGACGGCCGGCATCCACTCGTGGAAGACCGGGCCCTGCACCTCGACACCCCGCTCGCGGAGCGCCGCGGCGGCCGCCTCGACGTCCTTCTCCGCGACGGCGAAGGCGAAGTGCTGGGTCGGCCAGTTCCCCGCGTCCTCCTGGAGCACGACCATCCCCGCCTCGCCTCCGACGCGCAGGAAGAGCCACTTCCTCTTCTCGTCGCGGATCCCCTCCTCGAAGCCAAGGACCTGCCGGTAGAACGGCTCCGCGCGGGCGAGGCTCTTCACGCGGATGGCGACCTCGTAGAGGCCCCGGATGGGGAGCGCCGCCATCAGAACCACCTCGTGATGACGACCTTGCGCTCCGTGAAGAAGTCGATCGCGGCGTCGCCGTGGGCCTTCAGGTCCCCGAAGAAGGAGCCCTTCGCCCCGCCGAAGGGGAAGAAGGCCATCGGCGCGGCGATGCCGACGTTGACGCCGATCATCCCGGGGTGCGCGCGCTGGCGGTACTCGCGTGCGTGCTTGCCGCTCGAGGTGTAGATCGAGGAGGCGTTGCCGTACTCGCTCGCGTTGACGAGGCCGATCGCGTCTTCCAGGCCCTCCGCGCGCATCAGGCAGACGACGGGGCCGAAGATCTCCTCCTTCGCCACGGACATCTGCGGCCGGACGTCCTCGAAGATCGTCGGGCCGACCCAGTTCCCGCCGGGGAGGTCGGGGACCGAGGCCTTGCGGCCGTCGAGGAGGAGGCGCGCGCCCTCCTTCACGCCGGCCTCGACGTAGGAGAGGACGCGGTCCTTCGCCCGCGGCGAGATGACGGGGCCCATCGTCACGCCCGCCTCCGCGCCGTTCCCGAGCCGGATCGCCTTCGCCGCGGCGAGGAGGCCGTCGCGGACCTTCCCGTACGCCTCCCCCACCCCGACGACGATCGAGCCGGCGAGGCAGCGCTGCCCGGCGCAGCCGAAGATCGAGTCGCAGACGTTCTGGACCGCCTTCGGCATGTCGGCGTCGGGCATCACGACGATGAAGTTCTTCGCTCCCCCCAGCGCCTGGACGCGCTTGCCGTTCTCCGCGCAGGTCCGGTAGACGTGCCGGGCCACGGCGGAGGAGCCGACGAACGAGACGCCGCGAATCGCCGGATGGGCGCAGAAGGAGTCGACGACCTCCTTCGCCCCGTTGACGAGGTTCACGACGCCGGGCGGGAGGCCGGCCTCGGCGAGCAGCTCGAAGACCCGTCGCTGCGAAAGGGGGACCTGCTCCGAGGGTTTCAGGATGAATGTGTTCCCGCAAGCGACGGCGTAGGGGAGGAACCAGAGGGGCACCATCGGGGGGAAGTTGAACGGCGTGATCGCGGCGAAGACGCCGACGGGCTGGCGCGTCGCCTCGCAGTCGATCCCGCGCGCGACGTCCTCGAGGCTCTTCCCCATCATCAGGGTCGGGATCCCGCAGGCGTGCTCGACGTTCTCGATCCCGCGGCCGACGTCGCTCCTCGACTCGGCGAGCGTCTTTCCGTTCTCGGAGGTGCAGATGCGCCCGATCTCCTCGCGGTGCGAGTCGAGAAGACCCTTGAACTTGAAGAGGTAGCGCGCTCGCTCGACCGGCGGCGTCTCGCGCCAGGCGGGAAACGTCTTCGCCGCGGCGCCGACCGCGTCGTCGACGTCCGCGGCCGTGGAGAGGGGGACCCGGGCGAGGGTCTCCCCCGTCGCCGGGTTCTTCACGTCGAGGAGGGTCGTCCCGCGCGAGGGGACCCACGACCCGCCGATGAAGTTCGAGAGCGTGGGGACGGTCATCGAAACGGTCTCCGGGGGATCGGTGCCTTCTCCCTAGCCTAGCACCGTGGCGGGCCGCGGGATCCTTCCCCGGCGTCCGGGGGTGGCCGAACCGCGGACCCGCCGGACGCGTTATCGTGGGGACCCGGAG
>CBRGOK010000524.1:0-3310 GCA_967798035.1 uncultured bacterium | reverse complement strand
CTTGAGGACCCGGCCGTCCTTGAGGGTCACCTCGTCCCGCTCCCTCTCCTTGTCGCCGCCCGGGAGGGGTGCGGCGAGGAGGGGGAGGAGGACGAGGAGGGCGATCAACGCGCGCCTCGGACGGTACGGTCTGGACGCCGGACTGGAACCGCCCGGGGCGGAGGGATTATAGGCGGCCCGGCGAGCCCCCCTGGGAGCGATGAAGGAGACCGCGCGCGTCGCGATCGTCGGTGCCGGCATCGCCGGCGCCTCGGTGGCCTGGCACCTAGCGCGCGAGGGGGTCGACGGGATCGTCCTCCTCGAGCGGGAGGAGGCGCCCGGCCGGCGGGCCTCGGGGCGCAACGCGGCCCTCGTGCGCCAGTCGGTCGAGGACGAGGTGAACCTCCGGCTCGCGGTCGAGAGCGTCCGGTTCCTCGAGGACCCTCCCGCGGGCTTCGAGCCGAGGCCGGAGTTCCGCCGCACCGGCTCCCTCCTCCTCGCCGGCGACTCGATGGGGCTCGAGCGGCTCGACCGCGTCGTGGCCGCGGCGCTGCGCAACCGCCTCGAGGTCCGGCGCGTCGGCGCGGCGGAGTGCGCCCGGATCGTGCCGATCCTCGCCCGGGGAGCCGTCGCGGGGGGACTCCTCTGCCCCTCCGACGGCGTGATCGACATCCACGCCCTCCTCCACGCCTTCCTCCGGGGCGCGACCTCGCGCGGGGCGCGCCTCCTCACCTCCTGCCGCGTCGAGGAGGTCCTCGTCGAGGGAGGCGCGGTCGCCGGCCTGCGGACGAGCGCGGGGGAACTCGAGACCCGCCTCGTCGTGAACGCGGCCGGAGCCTGGGCCGGGGCCCTCGCGCCGCCGGGGGCCGCGAGGCTCCCCCTCCGTCCGACGCGGCGCCACCTCTTCGTCACCGAACCGGTCCCCGCGGTCGATCCGCGCTGGCCCTTCGTCTGGGACGTCTCGGGGCCCTTCTACTTCCGGCCGGAATCGGGAGGTCTCCTCGTCTGCCCGTGCGACGAGGACGACGCGCCCGGCCTCGAGGAGACGACCGACCCGCGGATCGAGGAGGAGGCCGCGGCCGGCACCCTCCGGCTCCTCCCCTCCCTCGCCGGCCGCGGCTTCGCGCGGGGGTGGGCGGGCCTGCGGACGCTCACGCCCGACCACCGCTTCGCGATCGGGGAGGATCCCTCCCTCCGGGGCCTCTTCTGGGTCGCCGGCCTCGGCGGGCACGGCATCACCTGCGCGCCCGCGATCGGCCGGATCGCGGCGGACCGGATCCTCGGGAAAGCGAGCGCCTTCCCCGACGCCGCGCTCCTCGCGCCCGGGCGGTTCTCCTGAGGGGTGTCCCGTACAATTCCGGGCCCGTGCCGCCCCGCCCGATCCCGCTCGTCGACCTCGCCGCCGAGTACGCCCTCATCCGCGACCGGGTGCGCGCGTCCTTCGACGAGATCCTCGACTCGATGCGGCTCGTGCTCGGCCCCAACGTGCAGGCCTTCGAGGAGGAGTTCGCGCGCTACCTCGGGGCGCGCCACGGCGTGGGCACCGGGAGCGGGACGGACGCGATCCTCGTCGCCCTGCGGGCGTGCGGGGTCGGCCCCGGCGACGAGGTCCTCACGACCCCCTTCACCTTCTTCGCGACGACGGCGGCGATCGTCCAGGCAGGGGCGAAGCCGGTCTACGCGGACGTCGAGCCCGACACCGGGCTGATCGATCCCGCTGACGTGCGCCGGAGGGTGAACTCGAAGACGAAGGCGCTTCTTCCGGTCCACCTCTTCGGACAGTCGGTCGACCTCGATCCCCTCCTCGCCCTCTGCCGGGAGTGGAGGATCCCCCTCGTCGAGGACGCGGCGCAGTCCCACGGCGCGACCTACCGCGGCCGGCGCCTCGGCGCGATCGGGGATGCGGGCGCCTTCTCCTTCTACCCCTCGAAGAACCTCTCCGCCTACGGCGAGGGGGGATTCGTCGCGACGAACGACGACCGGGTGGCGGCGGCGCTGCGGCTCCTGCGCAACCACGGGCAGAGCGTCCGCTACGAGCACCAGATCGTCGGGTACAACGCCCGCCTCGACGAGTTCCAGGCCGCGGTGCTGCGCGCGAAGCTTCCCCTGCTCGAGTCGGGCAACCGGCGACGCCGCGAGATCGCGGCGGCCTACCGCCGCCTCTTCCGTCCGCCCGTGCGCCCGCTCGTCGAGCGGGAGTACGGGGAAGGGGTCCACCACCTCTTCGTCGCTCGCGTCCCTGACCGCGAATCGGTGTGCTCGCGGCTCCAGGAGGAGGGGATCGGGTTCGGCGTCAACTACGCCGTCCCCTCGCATCTCCAGCCGGCGGTGAAACACCTCGGCCATCGGCCGGGGGACTTCCCGAACGCCGAGGTGCTCGCGCGCGAGGCCCTCTCGCTCCCCTGCCATCCGTTCCTGACGGACGAGGACGTCGAGCGGGTCGCCCGCGTCGTCCAGGGCTGACCTTTCCCGCCCGCGGGAATCCGGGCCCACTCCGACGACCCGGACCTAGAGCAGGGTCACCGAGAAGCCGTTCGACAGCCGGGGATCCGCGGGATTCGGCCAGTAGCCGTTGAGGAGGAGGGCCTGCACGTAGGCGGTCGAACCCACCAGGCTCGGGTCCGGGGGAAGGATGACAGAGCGAACGAAGTAGCCGGAGGGACACATCATGGGGGGAGGGGCACAGTACGGACTCGCCCACCCCATATAGAGCAAGAGGTCCGGACTCGCCCGCAGGACGCAGCCCGGGAGTCCGACGGGAGCGAGATCCAGGGCCGGATCCGACGCGCCGACGATGAGAAGGGCGGCTGCCCCGGCCGGCGGCGGAGTCATGGTGAAACTGATGTAGCACGGGGGGATGGCCCCCGATCCCGCGGCCTGCGCGAGGAGGACGGGAACGACGCCTCCGGAGGGGGAGCAACCCGTCCCGTTCGGTCCAATGGCGACGGTGAACGGGCCGCAGGACTGGCCTCGAAGCGACCGGCAGAGGAAGAGGCCGGCGAGGAGGGAGAGACAGGTCGCAAGGGGTCGCATAGGGTCCTCAGGCCGAGGAGGTCCAGGGTGCGGGGGGTCGAGGGCAAGATCCGTGCCCCCATGCGAAGGCGGGACCCGCACCAGGAAGCCGCCTCCGAGTTCCCTTTCCCACACGAGGCGTTTCGGTCGGGCCCCTCGACCGCTCCGTCGAGCCTCTCGCCTCCCTTCGCGACGTGCGGATCCCCCGGCCGGGGACCGGCGTCCTACAATCGCGACCCACTGCCTGCCCGGGTTTCGGGGTCGGGCGCGAACCGGAACGGGAGGTCCGCCGATGCGAGCGCACGGATTCCTCGCCCTA
>CBRGOK010000523.1:0-3311 GCA_967798035.1 uncultured bacterium | reverse complement strand
TCCCCCGATCCCGCCTTCCCCGACCCGTGACCCTCCGAGGGCGGGGAACGCGATCCTCCCGCCGTCCGACGAGGGATCGCCCGGCCGGAGGTATCATCGTCGCGCCTCCTGTGAGCCCCCGTCTGGAAGGTTCCGGCCGTGAGGATGTCGGGGGCGAAAGGAGTCTTCCGTGAGCGCGCGATGCTGTGCGTGGCGACCCACGTGGGTCGCTTGCCTCGCCGGACTGCCCTGCCTCGGCATGTCCCCGAACGAGGGCGATCGGGACGCCTCGCCCGGCGCGGCGGTCCTCTCGAGGCTCCCCCTCGCCTTTGTCGAGAACCGCGGCCAGTGGGACACGCCGGCCAGGTTCGTCGCGCGAAGGGGAGGGATGACCGCCCGCATCGAGAAGGACGGGATCGTCCTCCAGCTCGCCCGCCGCGCCGGGGACGGTCGGATCGAGGGGGTCGTCGCCCGACTCCGGTTCGAAGGGGAGAGAGCGAGCATCGATCTCGAGGGGGAAGGGAAGCAGCCCGGCGCCTACAACTTCTTCCTCGGCAACGACCCCTCGGGGTGGCGGACCGGCGTGCCGGCCTACGCGAGCGTCCTCTACCGCGGACTTCGGGAAGGGGTCGATCTCCGGATCCGGGAGGAGAAGGGGAGGCTCGAGTACGACCTTCTCCTCGCCCCCGGTGCCGACGCCGAGGGGATCGTGGTCCGGTGCGAGGGGATCGAGGGGATCGAGGTCGAGCCGGACGGGTCGCTCGCGATGGCGACCGCGCTCGGTCCGATCCGGCAGAGTCCCCCCGTCGCCTGGCAGGCGCTTCCCGGAGGCGGGCGCCGACCGATCGAGGCGCGGTTCCGCCGGCTAGGGCCGGAGCGGTTCGGGTTCGTGGTGCCGGGGCGCGATCCGTCCCTGCCCCTCGTCATCGACCCCGGCCTCCTCTACTCGACCTTCCTCGGGGGGTTCGGCGACGAGAGCGTCGAGGACATCGCCGTCGACGCGACGGGAGCCGCCACCGTCGCGGGCAGCACCGTCTCGGCGGGCTTCCCGACGACGGCGGGAGCCTTCAACACGACGGCGCACGCCGGCGGGGATGCGTTCGTCGCGCGCCTCACCCCGTCCGGGAACGCCCTCGTCTTCTCGACCTACCTCGGGGGCTCCACCTCGCAGAGCGCCCAGGCGCTCGCCCTCGACGTCGCGGGTTCCGCGACCGTCGCGGGGATCACCACGTCCGCGGACTTCCCCGCGACCGCCGGCGCCTTCGACACGACGTTCGGCGGAGGGATGGGCGGCGACGGATTCGTCGCGCGGCTCTCCCCCGCCGGGGACGCCCTCGTCTACTGCACCTTCCTCGGGGGAACCGCGTTCGACTGGCCGCGGGCGCTCGCCCTCGACGCGACGGGGGCCGCCACCGTCGCGGGGCAGACGATCTCCGCGGACTTCCCCTCGACCGCGAGCGCCTTCGACTCGACCTTCAACGGCGTCCCCGGGTTCTCCGACGCCTTCGTCACCCGGGTCTCCCCCTCGGGGAACGCGCTCCTCTACTCGACCTTCCTCGGAGGGACGAGCGTCGACCGCGCGGTCGCGCTGGCCCTCGAGCCGAACGGGTCCGCCACCGTCGCGGGCCAGACCCAGTCCTTCGACCTCCCGACGACCGCGGGCGCCTACGACACGACGTCGAACGCGCCCGTCTTCTGTCCCTCCTGCTTCGACGGCTTCGTGGCGCGACTCGATCCCACCGGCGCCGCCCTCCTCTTCGCGACCTACCTCGGCGGACCCGGGGACGACTTCCCCGAGGCGATCGCCCTAGATGCGACCGGGGCCGCGACGGTCGCGGGCTCGACGGAGAACCCCACCTTCCCGACGACCCCCGGCGCCTACGACACGACCGCCGTCTCGACCGAGGCGTTCGTGACGCGGCTCTCCCCCCCCGGGAGCGCTCTCGTCTGGTCGACCTACCTGGGCGGGCTGGGCGCAGAGGGGGCGACCGCGATCGCCGTCGACCCGACGGGCGCCGCGGTCGTCGCCGGAACGACCTCGGGAGGAGGCTTCCCCGCGACGCCGGGGGCCTACGACACGACGTTCAACGGAGGGCTCCTCTTCGGGGACGCCTTCCTCGCCCGGCTCTCCCCCTCGGGGAACGCCCTCCACTACTCGACCTTCCTCGGAGGATCCGTCGGCCCCGGTCTCGATCAGCTGAACGCGGTCGCCCTCGACGTCGCGGCAGGCGCGGCCGTCGGAGGCAGGACCCAGGCTCCGGACTTCCCGACGACGCCGGGCACGTTCGACACGACGTTCGGCGGCGCGATCGACGCCTTCGTCGCCCGCCTCGATCTGTTTCCGGCGGGCGCCTCCCCCTACGGGGCCTCGACCGCCGGGTGCGCGGGGCCGCTGCCGATCGGCGTGAACTCGATCCCCCAGGTGGGGAACTCCTCCTTCGCGATCACCTGCGGGAATGGACCCGCGAGCGCCTTCGGCTTCTTCGGAGTGAGCGGAGCCGGCCTCGCGGCGCCCCTCGTGTTCAACGGCCTCGCGGTCTGGATCGACCCCTTCGCGCCCCTCTTCTTCGAGATCGTCGTCCCGAGCGACGCGGTCGGGGCGGCGCTCGTGCCGATCCCGGTTCCCGCGAACCCCGCCCTGGCCGGGGCCCAGCTCTTCTTCCAGTTCGCCTGGTTCGACGCGTGCGCGCCCGGAGGGTTCTCCGCCTCGAACGCGCTCGCGGTCGTCGTGCAGCCATGAAAACGCTCCCCGGGACGGCCCGGGGAGCGTCGGAAGCGAGAGTCGGCGGAGGCGCCTCTAGCGCACGAAACCGGAGAGGACGATCTCCTTCTTCTGGACCTCCGGGTGGTCCGTCGTGAGCCGGACCGTCCCGCGGAAGACCCCCTCGGGGAGCGTCTCGAGGGCGACGATCTCGACCTCGTACTTCTTCCCCTCCTCGACGGTGCGGAGGTCGACCTGGAAGAACTCGGAGAGGTTCTTCGGGCTCTGGTTGCCCCCCTCCGTCGCCTCGATCTCGACCTTCGTCACGCGGATCGGCTGGGCGGGGTCGCGCGCGATCGCCTCGATCTTGCGCGGGGTCTTCGTCCCCTTCTGGATGAGCCCGAACATGAGGTAGGGGCCCGGCTTGATCTCGAGGGGGCCGTAGACCATCCCCGAGACGTAGACGTCGATCGTCCGGCCGACGTCCGTGTGGAGGGCGACGCGGGAGCTGAAGGTCCCCTCGTTCGCCCCCTCCCCCACCGTCGCCGTCATCTGCGCGGCGGGCTTCCCCTCGTTCGGGAGCTCCTCGACCTTGACCGTGATCCCCGGCTGGAGCGGGTCCCACCCGGTG
>CBRGOK010000522.1:0-3324 GCA_967798035.1 uncultured bacterium | reverse complement strand
CAGCTGGGAGAAATCGTAAAGCAGGTTCGTCGCGAGGATCTGGAGCGGGGCCATCGGGAGGAACGGGAGGAGCGCGCTCGCGCCGACCACGCTCAGCATGTTCCCGAAGCTCGAGCTCGCGCCCATCCGGACGTACTTCAGGATGTTCGCGAAGACCTTTCGCCCCTCCATCACCCCCTCGTCGAGGACGAGGAGGCTCTTCTCGAGGAGGATCATGTCGGCCGACTCCCGGGCGATGTCGGCCGCCGAATCGACGGAGATGCCCACGTCCGCCGCGCGCAGGGCCGGGGCGTCGTTGATGCCGTCGCCGAGGAAGCCGACGACGTGCCGGTTGCGCTGGAGGGCGGCGATGACCCGCTGCTTGTGCGAGGGGGCGAGTCGGGCGAAGAGGACGACCTCCTCGACCGCCTTCGCCAGCTCCGCGTCCGGGAGCGCCTCCACCTCGGCGCCGAGCAGGACCCTCCCCGGCGCGAGCCCCACCTCCCGGCAGATCTTCCGGCTGACCGCGTCGTTGTCCCCCGTCAGGACCTTGACCGCGATCCCGTGTCCCTGGAGCGCCGCGAGGGCGGGCCCGGCGGTGTCCTTCGGGGGATCGAAGAAGGCGACGTAGCCCCGCAGCACGAGGTCCGCCTCGTCCGCCTTCGAGTACTCCGCCCGCTTCTCGACGTCCCGATAGGCGATGGCGAGGACGCGGAACCCGTCCGCGCTCAATCGCTGGTGCTCGAGGCGCAGGTCGTCGAGGACGATCCGCTCCATCGGCTGCGGTCCGTCCTCCCCCTCGAACCGGGTGCATCGCGCGAAGACCTCCTCCGGCGCGCCCTTGCAGATCAGCCGGCGCCGCCCGTCGGGAGAGTCCACGACGACCGACATGAGGCGGCGCGCGAAGTCGAAGGGGATCTCGTCGACCAGCCGGTGCTCGGGCACCCGGAACGCCTCGTGGACCTCGGCGTGCGCCAGGACGGCCCGGTCGAGCACGTTCTTCAGGACCGTCTGGAAGTGGCTGTTGAGGTAGGCGAGCGCCAGGACCTCGTCGTCCTCCTCGAGGACCAGGTTGCAGTGCTTCTCCAGGACGACCCGGTCGAGCGTGAGCGTGCCGGTCTTGTCCGTGCAGAGGACGTCCATCGCCCCGACGTTCTGGATCGAGCTGAGGCGCTTGACGATCACCTTCTTCCTCGCCATGGCCATCGCGCCCTTGGAGAGGCAGACGGTGACGATCATCGGGAGCATCTCGGGCGTCATCCCGACGGCGACGGCGAGCGCGAAGAGGAAGGCCTCGTGCCAGGCCCCCTTCGTCAGGCCGTTGATCGCGAAGACCGCCGGCACGAGGACGAGCATCAGCCGGATCATCAGCCAGGTGAACCGCGTCACCCCCTTGTCGAAGGCGCTCGGCGGCGGCTGCCCCGCGAGCCCCCGGGCGATCCCGGCGAAGTAGGTGTCCTTGCCGGTCGCCACGACCAGGGCCGTGGCGCTCCCGCTGTCGACGCTGGTGCCGAGGAAGCAGAGGTCCCGGAACTCGAGCGGGGAGTGGGCGTCCGGGGATCGATCGACGTCCGCCTTCTCGACGGGCAGGGACTCCCCCGTGAGGCTCGCCTGGACGACGAAGAGATCCTTGCTGGAGAGGAGCCTCACGTCCGCCGGGACCATGTCCCCGGCGCAGAGCCGGACGACGTCGCCGGGCACGATCTCGGCCAGGGGCAGCTCGCGCGTGCGGCCCTCCCGGACGACGGTGGCCGTCACTCGGAGCATGGCGCGGAGCTTCGCGGTCGCGGAGTCGGCCCGCGCCTCCTGGACGAAGCGAAGGGCGACGCCCGTCGCGACCATGAGGGCCATCACCGCGGCCGCCCTCCGGTCGCCGGTCGCGAGGGAGACGGCGGCCAGCGCCGAGAGGAGCAGCACGAGGGGATTCAGGAACGCCCGCAGGAGCAGGCGCGAGCGGGGGTGGCCAGCCGCCGCGGCGAGGGAGTTCGGCCCGAACCGCTCCAGCCGGCGCGCCGCCTCCTCCTCGCTCAGCCCGGCGCGCGAGGCGTCGAGCTCCCGGAGGACCTCGTCGGGGCTCGAGCCCGCGGCCCGGACGAGGCGCTGCGCCAGGTCGGGGGCGATCGCCTGGCCCCTCGCGAGCCCCGGGTGCCGGGGGAGGACCGAGGAAATGGAGAGCTTCACGATGTTCCGACCGGCCTATACGGAGGCGACCCTCCGGGGGCGAGGCGCCGACCGCCCGCGACATCCGGGCTCTCCATCTCGGGAGGATACCGGACCCCCCACCGGCCCCGGCGCCGGGGCGAGAAACCGTGAGACGGAACGGCTCGCCCCTCGAAGTACCCCATCGAACAGCAGCGACAGACGTTCCGGATGCCGGCCGGCGACCCTCGGCCCGGCCCCGTGTCGAGGGCCGCCGGCCCGGCCCGGATTCCAGCTCGAAAGGATGAACCAGGAGAACCTCATGAAGCAGTTCTTGATCGCGGGCCTCCTCAGCGTCGCGGCCGCCGGTTTCGGCCTCGCCGCGACCGGGGGCGACCACGGAACCAAGGCGGAGGGGGGGGACTGCCCCGCCGCCGCCCTCATCGCGAAGTGGGAGAAGGCCGCCGCGCAGATCGCCGCGATGCCTGCCGAGAAGCAGGAGGCCGTGGCGCGCGCGCACGCGACGCTCTCCGCCTCCTGCCCGGTCTGCAAGGAGGCCCCCGCCACGTTCGCGTTCCTCGGCAAGTTCCTCGGATCCACGGTCGCCCTCGACGGGCTGGCCCTCGCCGCCCACGAGGAGGGATCGAAGTCGCAGGCGCAGGTGGAGATCCCTCAGGAGATCCGCAGCGCCTTCGAGCAGCGCGTCGCGATCGGCGCGAGGGGGAACGAGCTGTTCGCCGCCTTCGCGCGAGCGGCCGCTCCTGCCGGGAAGGCCGAGTGCGGGTCGGCGGAGGGCCACGGGGCTTCGACCTCCGAGGCCGCTCCCGCGAAGCTCACCGTCGCCGACGCCGGAAACTCATTCGAGTCGATCGCCGAGGAGGCGTCCCGCCTCACGGCGAACTGGCGCGGCATCCCCGCCCGGGCGGCGGCGCTCCCGGCGGCGACCAAGTCCGAACTGTTCGCCGCGATGGAGGTCGTCAAGCGCGAGGTCCCGACCTGCGATCTCGCGAAGGAGACGCTGACGGTCCTCGCCGGAGGCCTCGACCGGGTCCTCGCCCTCGACAAGACCCTCGCCCAGCACTGCGAGGAGACGTCGAAGGCGCACGCCGGGGAGCTTCCCGCCGAGCACGCGCAGATGAAGCGGGGCTTCCAGGCGCGCACGAGGGCGACGGCGAAGGTCGCCGAGCTGCTGCGCGTCATGGAGCA
>CBRGOK010000521.1:0-3325 GCA_967798035.1 uncultured bacterium | reverse complement strand
CGGCGGAACCTCGGCGACCGGGTCGATGTCCTCGACGTCTCGGCTCCGGCCCGGGAGGCGGCGATCGGGCGCGTGCTCGCCGCGACGGAGGGGGGGGTCGACGTCGCGATGGAGATCTCGGGCCATCCCAACGGCATCAACGACGCGATCCGGATGACGCGTGGGGGAGGCGACGTCGTGCTGCTCGGCATCCCCCGGGCGGAGACTGTCCCGATCGAGGGATTCGGCGAGCACGTGATCTTCCGCGGCCTCACCCTCCACGCGGTCATCGGGAGGGAGATGTTCCAGACGTGGGAGAGGATGCTCGCCCTCCTCGAGAAGGGGATGGAGGTCGAGCCCTTCGTCACCTCCGAGGTCCCCCTCGAGCGCTTCCCCGAGGCGCTCGAGCGGTTCGCCTCGGGCGAGGAGCAGAAGGTCGTCCTGCGGATCGGGTGACGGCGGGCCGCGGTAGCAGCATCTGGAGGGTTGGCGATGGAAGAAGAGAAGCGCAAGGGCCGTTTGACCACGGGATGGAAGGTCCTCATCGTTCTCGGCCTCTTCACGGGGGGTGCAGGCGCGGGCAGAGGTGAACAGCTCGCCCGGGAGGCTCGTAGCCAGGTGGAAGCACTTCGGTTCGAGGTCCGTTCCTTGCAGTCCGAGCTCTCCAAGATCCGGATGGACACGGATGCTCTCAAGAGACGTTAGGGCGCTTCCGAGGAGCGTCGTTCGCCGCGTTCGCGGCGATCTCGCGCGACTCGCGTAAGGCGGGGTGCGAAAGGTGGTCCTCCGGATCGGATGAGGAGCGGACGATGATCGGCGCGACGAGGGACCGGCTGGCGAAGGAGATCGAGGGGATCCGCGAGGCGGGGACGTTCAAGGAGGAGCGCCTCCTCGAGGGGCCGCAGGGGCCGAAGATCCGGGTCAAGGGGCGCGAGGCGCTCAACTTCTGCGCGAACAACTACCTCGGCCTCGCGAATGACCCTCGGCTGGTGAAGGCGGCGCAAGAAGCCCTCGGCCGGTTCGGCTTCGGCCTCTCCTCCGTCCGGTTCATCTGCGGGACCCACACGATCCACCGGGACCTCGAGAAGAAGATCGCCTCCTTCCTCAAGACCGACGACGCGATCCTCTACACCTCCTGCTTCGACGCGAACGCGGGCCTCTTCGAGACGCTTCTCGGGGAGGAGGACGCGATCATCAGCGACGCCCTCAACCACGCCTCGATCATCGACGGGATCCGCCTCTGCAAGGCGGAGCGCCTTCGCTACTCGCACGCGGACATGGCCGACCTCGAGCGGTGCTTGAAGGAGGCGAAGGGGAAGCGGACGCGGCTGATCGCCACCGACGGCGTCTTTTCCATGGACGGGGATGTCGCCCGGCTCGCGGAGATCTGCGGTCTCGCCGAGCGGCACGACGCCCTGGTGATGGTCGACGACTCCCACGCCTCGGGTTTCTTCGGCCCGACGGGGCGGGGGACGCCGGAGCACTGCGGGGTCGAGGGGCGGATCGACGTGATCACGTCGACGCTCGGGAAGGCGCTGGGCGGCGCGAGCGGCGGGTTCACCACGGGGCGGCGCGAGATCGTGGAGCTGCTCCGGCAGCGCTCGCGCCCCTACCTCTTCTCGAACACGCTGCCGCCGGCCCTCGTCGCGGCGGGGATCGCCGTCCTCGACCTCCTCACTTCGACGACGGCGCTGCGCGACCGGCTCGAGGAGAACACGAAGCACTTCCGCCGCCGGATCGCCGAGGCGGGGTTCAAGATCCGGGAGGGGATCCACCCGATCGTCCCGATCATGCTCGGCGACGCGAAGCTCGCCGGAGGGATGGCGAAGGACCTCCTCGAGGAGGGGATCTACGTCATCGGCTTCTCTTACCCCGTCGTCCCGAAGGGGGAGGCCCGGATCCGTGTCCAGATCTCCGCCGCGCACGAGCGCGAGCAGATCGACCGGTGCGTGGAGGCGTTCCGGAAAGTCGGGACGAAGCACGGCGTCCTGAAGTAGCGCCGAGCGCCGGAGGTCAGGAACCCGGAGTGCCGAGGGTTCCCCGGAACGACGCCTCGATCGCCGCAAGGAGGCCGTCCCTCCATTCGGAGAGAGTTGCGACGGGGACGCCGGAGGCGGCGGAGAGGGCGGGGAGGTCTTCCTCCCGGAGGAGTCCCTCGAGGCGCTGGCGCCGCCACAGGAGCTCGGAGGCATGGGAAGGCGCCTGCGCCTCCGGCGAGTCCTTCCTCGCCCGGCAATCGGCCACGTTTCGGCGCAGGTCTTCCACCCCGACGCCCAGGGCGCGCAGCGCCTGGGCCGCGGGTCCTGCTTCCTCGAGAAAGATCGCGAGGAGGAGGCATCCCGTGTCGACGTGAAAGTCTCCCAGGGTTCTCGCCTCCGTCAGGGCGAGCTCGAGGACCCGCTTCGCGCGCCTGCTGAAGGGGATGTTGTTCCGGGTCAGGGGCGCCGTCCCGTCCGGCGAGAGCCGCCCGACCTCCCGCCAAAGAACCTCGAAGCCGAGGTTCATCCGCCGGAGGACGCTCGCCGCGGTCCCCTCCGGCACCGACGCGAGGGCGAGGAGGAGATGGGAGTCGTCGATCTCCTCGTTCCCCCGGCGGAGGCACTCCACCCGCGCGCGAATCAGCATCCGCTTCGCGGGATCGGTGAAGCGGTCGAACACCGCCGGAGTCTACCCCTCCGGGCGCGAAGCGGCGTGAGAGGCTAGACCGCGCCCTTGCGGAGGAGCACGACCCCGACGGTCCGGGCGAGGACCATCAGGTCGAAGATCACCGACATGTTCTTGATGTAGTAGAGGTCGTACTGGAGCTTCACGACCGCGTCCTCGAGGGAGGAGCCGTAGCGGTAGTTCACCTGGGCCCAGCCGGTGATCCCGGGCTTCACGGTGAGGCGCTGGCGGTAGAGGCGCACGCTCCCCTCGAGTTCCTCGACGAAGAAGGGGCGCTCGGGGCGTGGGCCGACGAAGGACATCTCCCCGCGCAGCACGTTCCAGAGCTGGGGGAGCTCGTCGATCCGGCACTTGCGGAGGAGCCCGCCGATGCGGGTGATCCTCTCGTCGTTCACCCGGGCCCAGATCGGCCCCGTCTCCCGCTCCGCGTCGGCCCGCATCGTGCGGAACTTGAAGAGGGTGAACTCGCGGCCGTGCTTGCCGATCCGCTTCTGCCGGAAGAAGACCGGCCCGCGCGAGTCGAGCCGGATCGCGAGCGCCGAGAGGATCATGATCGGGGCGGTGAGGAGGAGCCCGGCGGCGGACAGGGCGAAGTCGAGGGCTCGCTTCGTCGCGAGGACGAAGCGCGACTTGCGGAACCCCTCCGAGAAGATGAGGTGGGAGGGGTGGAGGCTCTCGACGG
>CBRGOK010000520.1:0-3332 GCA_967798035.1 uncultured bacterium | reverse complement strand
TCCTCCACCTCCTCCTCCTCCTCCTGGCGAACCAGGTCCAGGTCGAGATCCGGATCGAAAAGCGCCCCGAGCCGACGCCGACCTTCCAGGTGCGGATCGTCCCGAGTCGGGAGGAGATCGCCAGGACGAGGGCGAGGGGCGAGGGGGTCGACCAGGGCCCCGGGATCGGCGGGGGAGCCGAGCGCGCCACGCTCGGGGCGCCGGATCCCGCGCCCGCTCCCGACGAGGACATCGCCCAGGGCCTCGCTCCCATCGAGAGTCCTCGCGGATTGGTCGAGGCCTCCGCCCCGGCCCCCGCCGGACCGGAGGATCGGGGCGCGCCCGGCGACGCGAGCGTCGCCCTCCGCGACCCGGATCCGGCGGCGACCGAGAGACGCGCGGGAGGGGCCGCGCCCCTCCACGTCGCGGAGTCGGCGACGAGAGTCGGGCCCTCCGCCGGCGGCCAAGGAGGACGGAGCGCGGGAGCCCTCACTCCGTCGGAGGCCGCATCCCCCGGTTCCGGAAGCCCCTCGATCTCCCTCCGAGGCGAGAGGATCGCGGTCGGCCAGCCGAGACTCGGAGAGCCCGGCCCCTCCCCTCTTTCTCTGGAGGGGCCGAGGGTCGTCGCGGGAGAGGCGCTCCCGACTCGCGCCGCCGCCGGGCTGTCCGGTCCCCCGGCCCTGACGATGGAGGCCCAGCGCCAGGGGGGACCGGCGGGATCGGCCGGATCCGGATCCTCCCCGAACCGCTGGATCTCCGGGGGCGAGTCGAGCCCTTCTCCCCTCGCCCCCGGCCCGATAGGGGTCGGCAGCGACCGGACGGGAGCGCGCGACGTCGCCCTCGGGGCGGTCGGGCCTCCGTCCGTCCCTGGCCCGGGCGAGAGATCGGGGGCCGGGCTAGCCGCGCCGCCCCTGCGCTCACCGGGTCCGCCCGAGCCCTCGGGCGCCGGCAACGGAGGACTGGCCCTCCCTGGTCTCGCGCTCGAGGCTCAGGGCGGGACGGGCGGCGTCGGATCGGAGCGCGCCCCGAATCGCTGGCTCGGCGAGGGTGGCTCGAACGCTTCCTCCATCCTCGCTCCCGGCCCGCTCGCGCTCCGCGGCGAACCGGGAGGGACGGGCGACGTCTCCCTCGCCGAGGTCCGGCCTCCAGCCGTCCAGGCGCCGGGCCAGCGCGGGGACATCGGAATCTCCTCTCCTGCGCTCCGCATGTCGGGCGGCGGCGAGCCGGGGGAAGTGGGCGAGGGAAAGGGAGGCGTGAAGAACGCCGGGCCCGGGCTCGCGCTCGAGGCGCGGAGCCAGGCGGGACCGGTCGGATCCGGCTCCGGACCCTATCCAAGCCGCTGGTTCTCCGAAGGTACGCCGGGCGGCGCCTCCCTCGCTCCCGGTCCGATCGCTCTCGGCAGCGGGACGGGGAAGGGCGGCGACCTCGGCATCGGACGGTTCGGAGCGGCGGTCGTCCCGGCTGCCGGGCAACGCGCGGAGATCGGTATCCCCTCTCCTTCCCTCCGCGCGCCGGGCTCCGGGGAATCAGGGTCTGGCGGGACCGGCGCCGGCGAGTCCGGCGTTGGTGGCGGGAAGGGCACCGGCCCTGGCGGCGGGCTGGCCCTCGAGGCTAAGGCCTTTGGAGGGCCGGTCGAGACTCCCGCCGACGCTCCCCCCCGGCCGTCGATCGGTCCCGGCGGTGCCGAGCGGCTCTCCCCCGGCTCCCTCGACCTGTCGATTCCGGCTCCCGTCCCTCCCGCGTCCGCGCCGCCGACCGAGCTGACCGGCTCCCCGTACGAGAGGAGGTCGGGACTCCCGAAGGAGGTGGCGCTCCGGGAGTTCGGCGGGACGCCGGAGACGGAGGAGGCGGTGGCCAACGGGCTGCGCTACCTCGCCTCGATCCAGAGCCGCGACGGATCCTGGGGCGATCTCGGCGACCGCGACTCGAAGTACCGCGACGTCCGCATCGGGAAGACGGGCCTCGCCCTCCTCGCGTTCCTCGCCGCCGGGCACACGCACGTCTCGGGGTCGGAGCACGAGGCGGTCGTCCAGCGCGCGCTCCGCTTCCTCCTCGGCCGGCAGGACGCGGACACGGGCCACTTCGGCCAGTCGGAGGGGTACGGGCACGGGATCTGCGCCTACGCCTTCGCGGAGGCCTACGCGATGACGAAGGACGACGACCTGCGCGGGCCCCTGGAGCGCGCGATCGGCAGGATCCTCGAGGGGCAGGAGACGCGCAGGGACCCGCGCTTCTTCGGCGGGTGGTCCTACTACTACCCCGACGGCTCGCGGTTCGACGAGTGGCCGCGCGCCTCGATCACCGCCTGGCAGGTGATGGCCCTCGAGTCGGCGCGCCTCGGCGGGATCGAGGTGCCCGACGAAGCCTTCTCGGCGTCGCGCGCCTACCTCCTCGGCTCCTTCGACGAGGAGCACGACTACTTCCGCTACTCCCACGACCCCCAGCGCCTCTCGAGCGGCTACCGGACGCTCCCGGGCTCGACGCCGGCCTCGGTGTTCGCGCTCGGACTCCTCGGCGCGGGGGACGATCCGCGCGTCGCCTCCGCGATCCCCTTCATCCGCGATCGGCGGCCCCGGCGCTTCCAGGTCCGCTCGGAGGAGCGCTTCGTCACCCAAGGCGAGGGGAACATCTACTTCTGGTACTACGGCACCCTCGCCTTTTTCCAGCGAGGCGGAGCCCTCTGGAACGAGTGGAACGAGGCGATGAAGGCGACGCTCCTCCCCGCGCAGCAGCCCGACGGCTCCTGGACTCCGATCGATCCCTACGCCCGGATCGCCGGGGACGACGACGCCGATCGCTCCTACACGACGGCGGTCTGCGTCCTCATGCTGGAGGTCTACTACCGCTACGTGACCCCGCTCCTGCGCTGGCACCCCTCGATGCCGAACTCGGAACGGCCGGTCCCCACCCCCGCCGCGGGCCGCCGGCCCATTTGACGGTCGGTTGAAGGCGCTGCGCCTCCTCGCGTTGGCGGGCCTCGCGCTCTGCGCCTGCGCCGTCGGGGGCTCGCTCCTCGCCGAGTCCGCGGTGAAGCCTCCGCGCCGTCCGATCCTCCCCGGCGACGCGAGCGCGGCGCAGGACCTCGCCCGGGCGCACGGCGCCGACCTCGAGGTGGTCCACTCCGCCTCGTCCGACGCCGAGGTCCTCGAGGGCTGGCTCTTCACGCCCCGCCGGCCGGTCGAGAAGGCGCTCCTCTTCCTCCACGGCGTCGCCGACTGCCGCGTCGGGACGCTCCCCTACCTGCCGATCTTCCTCAGCCGCGGCTACGCGGTTCTGTGTCCCGACATGAGGGCCCACGGCCAAAGCGGCGGTTCGCGGACCTTCTACGGGGCGCTCGAGGCGCGGGAGGTGAG
>CBRGOK010000519.1:0-3337 GCA_967798035.1 uncultured bacterium | reverse complement strand
CGTCGCGGTCGCCTCCGTGCCGGGGCTCGCCCGGATGACGCCTCCGGCCCCGTGCCCCGGGTCGGGCGGCTGTCTCCCCGTCCTCGGCTGGAGCGGCGGCTCCCCGAGCATCAGCGCGCCCGGCCCCTTCGCCGTGACCCTCTCCCGGGCCCTCGGGGGCGCGCCCGCCATCGTCGCGATCGGCGTGTCGAGCGGCTTCCCGTTCCCGCTCAACCTCGGCACCTTCCTCGGCGGCGGTCCCTGCTACCAGATGAACGAGGCCTCCTCGATCCTGTTCGGCCTGGTCACGACGGGGAGCGGCCCCTGCCAGGGGACGTTCTCGATCCCGATCTCCTTCTCGGGCGCGTCCCCCGGCGGCCCGATCTTCGGCCAGGCGTTCGTGCTCGATCTCGCCTCGCCGCTCCTCGGATTGCCGGTCGTCGCCTCCGACCAGCTCGCCGTCACGCTCCTCCCGTAGCCCGGACGCGATCGCGACGGGAGTCGCTCTCCGGACGTTCCGAGTTTCCGAGCGTCATCCCGAGGCACCGCGTGTCCTTCTCCGCCCGGGCAATTGGCCGGGGTTGGGTCCAACTGGAGAGACGGCTTGGACCGCGGGCGCGTCGTAGACACAGCTGGAGAAGGGGCCTACGATCGCCCCCGTCGCTCAGGGCCCGGCGGGGCCGACCTGCCTGGTCGCTGACGCGCGGGAATGAGAGGACGCCCGACGCCCCTCGGGCCGGGACGCCCTCGTGCCGGACGCGGGGCCCGGTGCGCGCCGCCCGGCATCGCAGGGAACGCACCGCTGGAAGGTCACGCCCATGGAAGCGAGTTGGAAGCGATTGGGTCGTCTCGGTGTCGGGGCTTTGGCGGGGATCCTCGCGGCGGAGACCGGGGCGCGGGCCCAGGTCGTCCACACGGAGGACTTCGAGACAGGAGGACTCGGCGCCTACACGGAGGTGGACATCATCCCCGGCGGGGGCAATTCCCTCTGGCACGGGGACGCGATCTGCGGTGACCTGCCCGGCACGCTGGCGACCTGCTTCGACGACAACACGTCGACGATCCAGGCGATGCCCTTCCCGTTCTCCTTCTTCGGCGTCGCGAAGACCCAGTTCCGCGCGAACAGCAACGGCTGGATGATCATGAACGGAGCCGGGAGCACCGCGAGCTCCTTCACGAACACGGTCTTCCCGAGCACAGCGGGACCCGAGGACCTCGCCTGCCCCTGGTGGGACGACCAGGAGCTGACGGTCGGGGGAATCTCCAAGATCAGCACCCTCCTCACCGGGACCCCCGGGACGCAGGTCCTGACGGTCCAGTGGACGGCCAACGCCACGTGGACCAGCGCCAACGCCTGCCCGGTGAACGACGGCTCGAACCTCACCTACCAGGTCCAGCTCTACGAGGCGACCGGGGACATCGAGTTCCGCTACGACCACGCGGGGTTCCTGGCCGGGACGGTCGCGATCTCCGCCTCGGTCGGGGCGGAGAACGCGGCGGGAACGGTCGGCGTCGACGCGACGGGCCTCGGGATCGCGAATACGACCTTCCCGACGAGCGGAGGATTCCCGACGGACCTCCTCCTCGCTCCCGCGGCGGGGACCTATGTCGTGAGCGCGATCGCTCCGGCCTGGAGTTCGATCGTCGGGATGCCGGGGGAGGTGAACCTCCTCGCCGCGACGGCCGCTGCTCCGGGCGCCACGATCCCGATGCCTGTGTCGTTCGGGACGAACGCCGCCTCCTACAACCGGGGAGACGAGCTCCCGCCCGTCTACAACTACACCATCCCGGCCGGCGCGAACTCCGGCGCGATCGAGTCTCCGGTCTTCGCCGTCCCCGCGGGGGCCTTCGATCTGGCCGTGTCGTACGACACGCACCGGGAGATGGAGACGGGCACCTCCTTCGACCAGTCCTTCGTCGAGGCGCGAGGCGGGGCCTCGCCCAACTGGGGCCAGGTCTTCATGCAGACGACGAACTCTTCCTGCTCCGCCGGCCCGACGACGATCACCGCCTCGAGCGCGGCCACGCAGACCCTGGCCGGCAAGTTGGGAGGTCAGATCCGATTCCGTCTCAACACGGTCGACGGCGTCGCCAATGCGACGGACGGGTGGTCGGTCGACAACGTCTCGGTCTCGGTCGCGTCGGTGCCGGGAATCGCCCGGATGGCGCCTCCGACGCCGTGCGCCGGATCGGGCGGCTGCGTGCCCGTCGCCGGCTGGAGCGGCGGCGCTCCGAGCGTCTCGGCGGCGGGCCCCTTTGCCCTGACGCTCTCCCAGGCTCTGGGGGGCGCGCCCGCCGTGCTCGCGATCGGACTCCTGGGCGGTCCCCCGTTCCCGATCGACCTCGGGTTCGTCCTCGGCGGAGGCCCCTGCTACCTGATGAACGACGCCATCATCATCGTCACCGGCCTGACCACGACGGGCGCAGCGGCCTGCGACGGGACGCTCTCGATCCCGATCTCCCTCGCGGGCGCGACGCCGGGCGGCCCGATCCTCGCCCAGTTCTTCGTCGTCGATCCGGCCTCGCCGCTGATCGGTCTCCCGGTCGTGGGGTCCGACCAGCTCGCCGTCACGCTCCTTCCGTAGTCCTCTCGCGTCCACTTCCGGGGGGCGCCCGCCAGGGCGCCCCCTTCTGGTAGAAGGAGGCGAGTGTCCCATCGACCCATGGGAATCCGGCGCAGGACGGCGACGCTCCTCCTCCTCGCGCCCCTCGGGGCGTGCCGCTCCGCCGACGAGGTCGACCTTCTCCCGACCTTCTCGGTCTCGCTCGACGAATGGCTTGCCTCCCGCCCGCTCGGACAGGGGGAGGAGCTGCGCGTCGACGACCTCCATGCCGGAAGGGACGTGAGCCTCCACGTGGTCCAGACGCGGGTCGGCGTACGTCCCCACTACCACCGCGACCGGGACGAGACGGTGGTCGGGCTGCGCGGGGAGGCGCGCATGGTGGTCGCCGGGGAGACGATCCGCGTCCGGCCCGGAGTCGTCGTCCACGTCCCTCGCCGGATGGTCCACGAGGCGCGGGTCGAGTCGGGCGCCCCCTGCGCGGTCCTCACGATCTTCACCCCGCCGTTCGACGGGAAGGACCGGATCTTCCTCGAGGATCCGTAGCGCGGGGCTTTAGCCCCCCGCGGGCCGCAGGCGCAGGTCGACCTCCCGCGTCGATCCGGCGACCAGCTCGACCGTGGCGCGGAGCGTCTCGAATCCGGGGAGGTGGACCTCGAGCTCGCCCGTCCCGGGGGGAAGCTCGAGGAACCGGAAGGAGCCGTCCTCTCCCGCGGAGAAGAGCCCCGCCTCGCACGGTCCCCGCTCCCCGACCCGGAGGACGAGGCGGACGAGCGCGCCGCCCGCGGGCCGATCCC
>CBRGOK010000518.1:0-3363 GCA_967798035.1 uncultured bacterium | reverse complement strand
AAGGGGAGGCTCGTCGCGCTCTCCAACGATCCCGACGCCCGGGTCCGCGAGACCGTCGCGAAGTACTTCCTGGGGGTTCTCCCCGCGGAGGCGGCGGAGGCCCTGCTCCGCGACCCGGCTTCCTCGGTGAGACGGGAGGTCGCCCGGGTGTCGAAGGAGGGGCGTTGGCCCGACGCCGGCCGGGTCGCGCTCCGACTCATCTCGGACGCCGACCCACAGGTGAGGGTGCTCGCGGTCGAGATTCTCGCACGGACCGGGCCGGAGCCCGCCGACCGCGAGGCGGTTCGCGCCGCGCTGAAGGGCCTCGTCGCGGATCCCTCGGAAGATGTGCGCCGCTCGGTTGCCTCGAACGCGCGGAGGATCCTCGGAGCGGACGCGACGGCGATCCTCCTCTCCCTGATCCTGGACCCGGACGAGAAGGTCGCGAAGGAGGCGATGTTCGGGCTGGAACGCGGGGACGTCGGAACTGAGAGGCGGGAGGACCTCGCGGCGATCCTCGACGCGGCGGTCGAGGTCGTACGGCGGTACCCCTTCCGCGATCCGGCCGCGGGAGGGCCCCCCAACCCGACGATCGGCGACCGGTACCTCTCCTTCCTTGCCGACTTCGCGAAGAAGGTCGCGAAGCCCGAGGACTTCGGCAGGATCGCGCGCGTCTTGGGCGATCTCCCCTCCGCCGCGAGGTTCCAATCGACTCCCTTCCGATCCCTGCTGTCCCTCGCGGGTCCGACCGGTGCGTCGTTCCTCTGCGACCTCTTCGACCAGTTCGCCGACCCCGAGGTTCGGACGACGATCGTCTACATCCTTGGCGCCCACGCGAAGTCGATCCCGACCGACCTCCACGAACGCGTGATCACCGTGGTCGTGCGGGCCCTCGGGGCGCGCGGCAACCTCAACCTGATGGAGGCGGCCGCGCGAATGGGGATCGACTTCGACCTCCAGGCGCTGGGCTCCGACCTCGCGAAGGCGCTGCAGCTCGTCCCGACTCGGGAGGACGTGTGTCAGTGGATCCTCGGGTCGATCCATCAGGCCGGCAAGGAGGCCCCCACCCAGGCGGCCGAGTGCCTGACGACGCTGGCGCTCCGGGGGAGATGGTTGCCCAACGCGGCGACGCAGGTCAGTGCCGTCACTCTCATCGCCCGTCTTCCGACCGCCGACGCCCTCCCCGCCCTCACCCGGATCTTGGACGAGTCGGAGGACGAGGCCGTGCGCGACTCCGTCATCGAGAGCCTCCCGAGCGTGGATCCTGAAGTGTGGACGCGGTTCCTGGTGGGAAAAGCCCTCGTCTTGCCCCGCCCGGGCTCGCGAGCGAAGGCGATCGCGAAGCTCGCGTCGAACCGCGCGTTCGGCCCGGACGTCGTCCGGAAGGTCCTCGAGGCCGCGAAGGACCCCGCGTCCGAGGTCCGGGTCGCCGTCCTCGAGTTCCTGCGCGCCTGGAATAACCCGGAGGCCGTCGTCCCGGCCCTGGGCCTGCTGAGAGACTCCGACGAGGTCGTGCGGCGCTGGGCCTGCACGACGCTCGGCATGCTCCTCGGCAAGGAGGCGGCCCCCGAGTTGCTCAAGGCGCTCGCCGACGAGTCGGAGGCGGTGCGGAACGAGGCGAAGCAAGCGCTCGAGCGGATCCGGTACTACCACGAGGAGAAGAAGCGGTGGGAGGACTGGTTCAAGGGGCGCGGCACGGATCCCGGCGAGGGGATCCGGAAGCTCCTCGAGCTGCTCGACGACCCGGACGAGCCGATCCGCGTGAGCGCGATCGAGTCGCTCGGGACGATGAAGGCGAAGGAGGCGCTCCCGCGCCTCGTCGAGACGATCAAGAAGGGGGCCTCGAAGGCCGAGCGCGAGGCGGCGGCGAAGGCGGTCGAGAGGATCAACCGGGAGTGAGCGCTCCTTCGACTCCGCGCCGCTTCCGCCCGTGATCGCTCAGGACGGGAATCCGGCGCGAGGCGACTCCCGATCCAGGATGCCGAGGAACGCACGGGGGGACACGATCGAGGTCGACTCGAACTCGCGGAGCTTGAGAAGGTGGGCGTCCCCCGAGACGAGGTAGTCGGCGAGACCCTCGACGGCGCATTCGAGGTAGCGGTCGTCGTCCGGATCGTCCCTGACCTCGCGGAGGCGCAGGGTCCCGGGAGTGAGGAAGGCAACCTGGGACAACGAGTCGAGGAAGAAGGAGACCGCAGTCATCGGCCAGCGGTGCCTGTTCGCGATCCGTGGAACCAGGAGGACTCGTCCCACCTCCTCCAAGATCTCGCTGGAGAGGAGTAGCTTGAATCGCCTCCTCCTCAGCGCGACGAGCGTCGACCCGGGCGCGCCCCGCGGATTGAGGACGGCGCTTACGAAGACGTTCGCGTCGAGGACGGCACGGATCACCCCCGACCTCGCGAGCGGTTCGAACGGACCGCCCGCACCGCCTCCGCAACCTCGGCCTCCGTGACCTCGGGGGGGACGGACCGGTTCCGCTTCCAGACCTGGGCCACCATCCGGAAGAAGCGCGCACGCGCCTTCGCCTGCTCGCGCAGATAGGAGACGGGGACGACCGCCGCCATCGGCTTGCCGGCGCGCGCAATGACGAACTCGCTCCCCCTCGAAAAGACTTCCTCGAGGAGGGCATCGAGGTCCTCGCGGACGCGCCGGGTGGTGATCGTTCGAGCCGTACGCGGTGACCGCATGGCAGCGAATATACCGGCTCCTCGTTCCGTCAGGAGGACGGGGAGACCCGACGCGCGGTCGACGCCGGCACCTGGATAATCTCCACTCCCACCGATCCGGACGAGGCGTCGGAGAGGATGATCCCGCGGCCATTGGTCCGCTCGGCCGGTCGAGCGCTCCTCGTCGCGGCCGTTCCCCTCGTCCTCGGGCTCGGAGCCGCGATCCTGTTCCTCGACTCCTTCATCTTCTATCCCGAGAGATCGGGCGACTGGGAAGCGAGGCGACGCTCGCGCCACCGGATCGAGGAGGTGGAATTCGGGACGTCGGACGGGGAGCGGCTCGTCTCCTGGTTCCTTCGGGTCGAGGCGCCGCGCGCGACGGTCCTCTTCTTCCACGGGAACGCCGGGAACCTGACGCACCGGCTCGACGTCCTCGAGACGCTGGCGGAGATCGGGCTCGACGCGTTCGTCCTCGGATACCGGGGCTACGGACGGAGCACAGGCAAGCCGGGCGAGGCGGGGCTCTACCTCGACGCGGAGGCGGCCTACGGGCACCTCACGGGGTCGGCCGGAGTCGCGCCCGATCGACTCGTGCTTCTGGGCGAATCGCTCGGGTGCGCCGTCGCGATCGACTTGGCGGCGAGGAGGCCCTGCGCGGGGATGGTCCTCCAGTCGCCGTTTCTCTCGATCGCCGAGATGGCGACCCAGGTGATCCCGC
>CBRGOK010000517.1:0-3371 GCA_967798035.1 uncultured bacterium | reverse complement strand
CTCGTCGTGGCGAACGCGGTCGTGGCGGAGCTCTCCCTCCAGTAGGAAACTGCCCCAGGACCGTGTTGATTTCGTTCGTAAGTCTCACCGCGTCCTGCAGTTCCCGAAACCTGGGGCCTGTTTCTGGAAAACCGCGCATAACCCCTTGCTCCGAAACGCCGCCGCGAGGGCCATCAACACGGAACTGGGGCAGATTCGGGGTAGCTACCTCACGGAAGAGCCTCCCCCATCGTTGTTTCGAGGCGCGCGCGGAGCGGCGCGAGGTCGCTCGCCGGCACGCCCCAGGTGTAGAGCCAGATTTGCGCCTCGGGACGACCGAAGCAGGTCTCGTGACCGTAGCGGAGGAGGGCGCCGCCGAAGGAGTCGAGGCTCATCGCGAGGTTCGCCGGCCGCTCGCAGGCGAGGACCTCCCCGGCGAACTTGTCCCCCGCCGCGGTCGTCAGCGTCGTCCGCGACCCGGCGACGGGCGGCGGCGTCGGGAGGCGCAGCCCCCGCGGGCCCGTCACCCGGTCCCAGGCCTCCTCGGCGCTGCAGGAAGTCGGACGGCGGACCCAGGTCACCGTCCGCCGCTCGCCTCGATGGCCGCCGAGGTAGAGCTGGAGGCTTCGCAGCTCGAACTCCCAGCCGCGCCGCGTCCCGTCGTAGTACTCGTCCCACTCCTTCCCGGCCTCGAACCCCGAGTGGACGAGGCGGAGGATCGTCGAGCCCTTCTTCCCCTCGATGAGCCAGTCGACGGCGAGGGGGAGGAGCGCGCCGGGAACTCCCTCTTTCGCCGAGCCCCCCGCGGGCTTCTCCATCCAGGTCGTGCGGAGGTGGAGGTCTGGCTCCCACGCCTCGATCCGACAGACGCACTCGAGCTCGGGGCTCCACCGCAGGACGATCTTTCCGCCGGGGCCCGGCTCGACCCGGGCCTCGAAGGGGAACCAGTTGGCCAGGCTCTTCGCGTCGGTGATCGCCTTCCAGACCTCCGCGGGCGGGGCCGCGATCTCGAACTCGTGGGCGTGCTCGCGCGCCTTCTTCTTCTCGCTCATGGTCGTCTCTCCGAAGGTTTCGCGACAGACCGGGCGGCGACCGGATGGCCGCCGACCACGATCCGGAAGCCCCGGCTTCCCGGGGAGTCGTCGTGGTACTTCGAGGCGAGCCGCGCGAGCGCCGAGGAGAGTTCCTCGGCGAACGCCGCGCGGTCCGCGGGCGTGGCGAACCGGACCTCGGCCTGGAGGGTGAGCGTCGTCAGACGCTTCCCCGCCGCGGCCGCCCTCCGCCGCAGCGCCGCGACGTCCCGGACGAGCCTCGCGGAGGCGCCGATCAGGTAGGTCGCCGAGAGCCGGTCGAGCGCGGGCTCGGGATCCTCCGGCAGGTCCCCGAGGAGGGAGGGGTCGATCAGATGGACCCGGGCCGTCGGGCGGACGAGCCGCTCGACGCAGCCCCGCCGCTGGCGCCTCTCCGCCACCTCGAGGAAGCCCGCCTTCTCGAGGGCGCGGAGGTGGTAGTTGACCTTCTGGCGCGGCAGGCGCAGGCGCCGGGCGAGCGCGCACGCCGACTCGGGGGGATAGAGTCGACGCAGGAGGCGGCGCCGGATCGGGGAGAGGAGGGCCCCGACGCGCCCGGTGTCGTCGAGGACGTCGACCCCTTCGGCCCGGGTGGTCGATCGCATGGGCGGGAGGATACGAATTGACAAACGAGTTTGTCAATTGGCTCCCTCCCCCCGGTCAGAAGTCCTTGCTCAGCCCCTCCGGGTTCCGGAACAGGGTGAAGGCCTGGCCGCTCGTGAGGGTCACCGTCAGCCCCCCGCTCGTCCCCTCGACGTCGTCGAGGGGGTAGGCGAGGTCGAGCCGGACCACGTTCCGGCCGAGGAACGGGACCGACCCGAGGCGGAAGCCCACCCCGAGGGATTTCTTCACCTCCGACCACTCGAAGGACTCCCCCCGGTCCCAGACCGTCCCGGCGTCGAAGAAGGCGACGAGGCCGAGGCGGAACGACCAGAGCTCGAGGGGGGTCGGGATCCGGTCCTCGACGTTGAACCGGGCCCGCTTCGTCCCCGCGAGCGCGCGGGCCTCGTAGCCGCGCAGCCCCGACTCCTCCCCGAGCTTCAGCTGCACCGGCAGGTCCTCCCCCTCCCACACGAAGTCCGCGGAGAGGTTGATCGCGATCGTCTGGCCCGGCAGCCCCGTCTCGTAGTGGTGGAGGAAGCCCCCCGCGCTCCAGCCCTTTCCCCCCCCCTCCCCGTTGCGGCCGCTTGCCTCGAGGCGGAGGACCGAGATCGAGGTCCCCCAGGGCTCCATGACCCAGAAGGCCTCCGCGTCCGCGACCGCCTCGAGCTGCGTGTCGGTCCCCTCCTCCGCCCGCCACCGGATCCCCGGCAGGAGCTGGATCGAGCTCCCCGTCGAGATGTCCTCGACGAACCCGAGCGCGTCGAGGAAGGTGCGCTTGCGGTAGACGGGGATGTCCCGGAACGAGACGGTCGGACCGATCCTCCAGGAGTCGATCTCGCCCGGCACCTCGATGACATCGCCGACCGTCCCCTGCGGGGCCCCGAAGGCGGTCCGCTCGTGCTGGAGGCTCACGCCGAAGAGCCGCCGGCTCTCCGGGGGCCCGAGCCCCCGCGTCAGGAAGAGGGTCTCGTAGTCGAGCTTGCGCGGGACCCGCGCCACGTCCTCCCCCGCCTCGAAGAACTCCGACTCGTCCTCGACGTGCCCCGCGCGCACGCCGTACGACCACGGGGTCGCGAGCGTGTCGAACGGGCGCACGAGGGAGCCCTCGAACGACTCCCCCTCGTCCGTCGAGCGCAGCGAGGTCGAGAAGACGGCCCGGGTCCCGAGGAACTGGAAGTCCTCGTAGCGCAGCTCCCCTCCGGCGACGTCGGGCGTCACCTGGTAGAGGAAGCTCAGCGTCTTCCCCCAGCCGAGGAGGTTGTCCTCGCCGATCGAGGCGCGCCCGGTCTCGGACCCCGCGAAGGAGGCCCCGCTCGCCCCCGCCCGCAGCGTGAACTGGTCCCTCGTCCGCACGTGGATGTCGACCGTCCCGTCGGGCCGGAAGACCGGCTCGACGTGGGCCTCGGCGATGAAGCCGAGGCGCCGCAGGTTGCGCTCGAGCTCCTCGGCCCTGGCGGCGACGTAGAGATCCCCTTCCTTCACCAGGACCGCCACCTCGCGCGAGATGACCTCCTCGCGCGTCGTGTAGTGGAGGAAGTTCGCCGCCTGGTAGAGGACGTTCTCGGCCGACTCGACCTCGGGGAAGACGTCCTGCGTCTCGATCCGGATCTTGCCGACGCGCCACTCCGGGACGGCGGGTTTCGAGGCCGGGGGCTCGACTCCCTCCTGCGCTCGGGCCGCCGCGAGGAGGAGAGCCCCGGCGAGGGCCCCCGGAAGGGA
>CBRGOK010000516.1:0-3375 GCA_967798035.1 uncultured bacterium | reverse complement strand
CGCGAGGCGCTCCTCGAGGCGGCCGCGCGGGCCGGGGCGAAGGTGATCGGGGAGCGCTTCCACCAGTTCGAGCCCCACGGGGCGAGCGGGGTCGTCCTGATCGGGGAGTCCCACCTCTCGATCCACACCTGGCCCGAGCGCGGATACGCCGCGGCGGACCTCTTCACCTGCTCGACCTCCCTCGATGTCGACGCGGCGGTCGAGGTTCTCCGCAGACGACTCCACCCCTCCCGCGTCGGACGGAGGCGGATCGAGCGCCATCCCGGCCTCCTCGCCACCCCGACGTGACGAACTTCTGGATCGAGGACGACGGCTCGACGCCGGGGGAGCAGGTCCGGATCGAGTGTGTCCGCGAGCTGTTCCGCGTCCGCTCCCCGTTCCAGGAGGTCCGGATCGTCCAGACCGTCCGCTACGGGCGCGCGCTCTTCCTCGACGGGCGGACGCAGTCGGCGCAGTCCGACGAGGCGACCTACCACGAGGCGCTCGTCCACCCGGCGATGCTCCACGCCCCGGCGCCTCCCCGGCGGGTGGCGATCCTCGGTGGAGGGGAGGGGGCGCCGCTGCGAGAGGTCCTGCGGCACCGCTCCGTCGAGCGGGCGTCCATGGTCGACATCGACCCCGTCGTCGTCGAGGCGTGCGGGCGATGGCTCCCGGAGTGGAGCGCCGGCGCCTATTCTGATCCGCGCGCGCAGGTCGTGACGGCCGACGCGAAGGAGTGGATCCAGGGGGGCGAGCCCCTGGACGCGGTGATCGCCGACCTCACAGATCCGGGGGAGGCCGGGCCCGCGGCCGACCTCTACACCCCCGAGTTCTTCCGCTCCGTCCGGGACCGCCTCGCGCCGGGCGGCGTCGGGGTCGTCCAGTGCGGCTGGGCGGCAGTCCACCAGGTGGCGCGCGGGTTCGGCCCGGTCGTCTCCACGCTCCGCGGGCTCTTCCCCCTCGTCGTCCCCTACTCGATCCACGTCCCTTCGTTCGCGGGCCCGTGGGGGTTCGTCCTCTTCGCCCGGGAGCGCCTCCCCGTCCTCGACCGACAGGCGGCGGACGATCGCATCGCGACCCGGATCGCCTCCCCTCTCCAGGCCTTCGACGGAGCGACCTGGGAGCACATGCGCCACCTCCCGCGGTCGCTCGCGGAGGCGCTGAGCCCCGCCGCAGGGTGACTCCCTGGCGCGGGATTCCCCGCGCCTTGTCGGGTTCCCCGTCGGAGATATGAAGGAGGCCCATGGTCCGACCGACGAAGGCTGGGAAACAAGCCCGAGCCAGGTCCTACGCGCTCAATCCAGGGCGGATGGATCAGGTCCTTCGCGAGGCCGACGCGTTCTTCGACGGTCGATCGGGGGTCCACAGAACGGCCGAAAAGATCTCCCGCACGCTGGAAGGTCTCGGGATCGACTACACGATCGCGGGCGCACTCGCCGTGAACGCCTACGGGGAGCCGCGCATGACCGCCGACGTGAACGTCCTCGTCACGCCGGAGGGGCTGGCCCGATTCAAGGACGCCTGCCTTGGACGGGGCTACGTCGAAAGGATTGCCGGGTCCCGAGGCGTGCGCGACACGGAGAACGAGGTCGGCGTCGACTTCCTCCTGACCGGGGGCTACCCCGGCGACGGGAAACCGAAGGCGATCCGGTTCCCGGACCCCGCGAAGGTCGGCGTGGTGTCGGGTCCGTATCGCGTGCTCGCGTTACCCACGCTGATCGAGCTCAAGCTCGCGTCGGGGATGACTGCGCCGCACCGCCTCCAGGACTTGGCGGATGTGATCGCCCTGATACGCGCCGCGAAGCTCCCCGAGTCGTTCGATGCGAAACTCCATCCCTTCGTGCGGGAGAAGTACCGAGAGCTCTGGCAGCAGGCGAAGGCGCCGAAGGAACTGGAGTAGCGCCGACCCCCTGGTTCAGTTCACGTTGGCGACGGAGAGGTTCGTGAGGTCGAGGCCGACGAGCGCCTGCATGTAGAAGGCGGCCGGCGCCGTCACCGAAGCGGGGATCGTCGCCGGGATCGCGAGGAGGCCGTTCGCCGGAATGGGAGGGAGGGCGAACCCGAAGATCGGGACCACCAGAAACACGTCTCCGAACACGGTCGGCGTCGGCGTCGGGAGCGCGCCGCCGCCGAAGAAGATCGCGACGGGGGACGCCGGAGGTCCCGCGACCCTGATCTGCACCGCGCCTCCAGGCGTCAGGCTCCCGGTGACGTAGAGGTGTCGGTGGAACTCGTCGGCGCCCATGTCGGGCGCCGGACCCGACGTGCGAGGGTCCCCCTCGAAATCCGAGGTGGAGAAGAAGGGGGCCGCGCCGCTCCCGGTGTCGCGGCAGGGGGAGCCGAAGAGGAGGTGGAAGTCGCCGGCCGCGGGATCGGCGAGCATCGGGTCGAGGGCGATGCATCCGGCGCCGAACCAGGGCTGGCCCGTCCCTCCCTGGATGTCGCTCGAGGTCGCCGCGATCGACCCCGTCCCGGTGATGGAGACGGCTCCGCTCGACCAGAAGACCGAGTTCGTGATCGTCGCCGAGGTCCCCGCGGCCGCGGAGAGGGCGCCACCCGCCTGGCCCCAGATCGTGGAGTTCGTCACGTAGAGGGACAGCGTCGCCGTCGAGAAGTTCGGGGCGGTCGCGATCCCCACCCCGGCCGTCCCGTTCGACGCGACGACGCAGTCCTGGAAGAGCCCGAAGGAGTCCCTCAGGTCGACGCCGGGGGTGGCAGCGGAGTTCTGGCGGATCGTGCAGCCGCGGAACATCGCGGTCACCCCCTGGCAGAGCGCGCCCCCTCCGAAGACCCAGGCCGTGTTCCCGGAGATCGTGCAGCCGACGAACTCGACGGTGACGAAGGAAGGGGGGAAGAAGGGAGGGAGCCCCCCCTGGCAGCGGATCCCGCCGCCGCCCGCAAGCGTCATGAGGGGTGTCGCGATCGAGTTCCCGCTGATCGTGCAATCGACGAGGAGCGGGCCGACGGGAGGAGCGGAGCCCGCCCCGAGGTCGGAGTAGGAGAAGCCCCCCCCGTTCGTCGAGGCGACGTTCCCGGTGATCCGGCAATCGCGGATGGTCGGCCCGGTCGAGCCGCACGTGACCCCTCCACCATCGCTGCCTCCGGTGGGGGTCCCTCCCGTCACGGTGAAGCCCTCGAGGACGGAGGAGCGGCCTTCCCCCGTCACGAAGCGGACGACTCGCCCGCCGGCTCCGCCGCTGATCGTCGTGACGAACGGGCCGGCGCTGCTCCGGACCGTGATCGCCTTCCCGAGGAAGTTCACGGGGCCTGCGTACATCCCGGGAGCGACGAGGACCGTGTCCCCGTTGACGGCCGCGGAGATCGCCGCCTGGATCGTCGCGTACGTGCCCGGGACATCGAGGGTCGACTGGGCGAGGCAGACGGGGCAGCCGAAGA
>CBRGOK010000515.1:0-3376 GCA_967798035.1 uncultured bacterium | reverse complement strand
CCGCTCGAGTAGGCCGCCTGGACGAGGCCCGCCCCACCGGTGGCGAGGATGAGATCGACGTCGAGGTGGCGCATCAGTCTCACTGTCGCTTCGAGGGTGGGAGCCTGCAGCCAGCCGATGCACCCCTCGGGCGCGCCCGCGCGGAGAGCCGCCTCGTAGACGACGCGGCAGGACTCGCCGATGCATCTCGCCGCTCGGGGGTGGGGGGAGACGACGATCGCGTTCCTCCCCTTCAGGGCGATGATCGCCTTGTAGAGCGCCGTCGAGGTCGGGTTCGTCGTCGGCACGATCGCCGCGACGACCCCCTGGGGAGCGGCGACCTCGAAGAGGCCCGCGCGCTCGTCCCGCCGGACGACCCCGACGGTCCGGAAGTCCTTGATCGAGTCCCAGAGGATCCGGGTGCCGAAGCGGTTCTTGAGGACCTTGTGGTCGACCCGCCCGTAGCCGGTCTCCTCGACGGCGAGCCGAGCAAGGTCGAGGGAGGCCCGCTCCCCGGCCTCCGCCATCGCCGAGCAGACGGCGTCGATCTTCTCCTGGGAGAAGGCGTGGAGCGCCTCGGCGGCGCGCTTCGCCGCGGCGACGGCGTCGCGCACCTCCTGGAGCGCCCGCAGGTCGGCGTCCATCGCCTAGGCCTTCCCCCTCCGGCCGGGGCGCCCCTTCGGGGGAGGCTGAGGGGAGACCGGGGGCTCCTCCGGCGGACGCATCCGGGGGAGGAGCGGCTCGACGTCGGGATGCGGCCGGGGGATGACGTGGACGGCCACTAGCTCCCCGACCCGGCGAGCGGCGGCCGCGCCCGCCTCGACGGAGGCTTTCACGGCCCCGACCTCTCCCCGGACGAACACCGTCGTCAGGCCGCCGCCGGCCCTCTCCCTCCCGATCAGGACGACCTTCGCCGCCTTGACCATCGCGTCGGCGGCCTCGACGGTCCCGACGAGCCCGCAGGTCTCGACCATCCCGAGAGCGACGTTGGGCATGGGGGGGGCGCATTCTAGATCCCTCCCCCTCCCCCACAAGGCGGGCGCCGGGCACATCCCGTGCCGGCCGACGCGGGCGGAATCCGCCGCGCTCGCAGGCGCTTCCCCTCGACGAAGTCGGGGGACGCTCACTCCCCCGTGGGACGATCCGCGACGGTCGTTCGCGGGCGTGACTCAGTCCCGCCTCGAGCCTTCCTCCTCGCGCGGCATCGCCGATCGCAGCGTCTCCTCGGGACCGACCGGTTCTTCGCTCTCTCCCTGCCCTTGAATCAGGTGCACGCCCCCGCTCCCGGGTGCCGTGCGACTCTGCTCGGGAAGCTGGTCAGCGAGAGGGCGATGACTCGAACTCGGAGCGGGAGAGCGCCTTCGGGTCGCAAGTGCAACGATCTCGCTCCTCGCGGTCCCTATTAGGGTGCATACACAGGCTGGAGTGCCGGTGGCCCCCGGAGGGCCTGCAGGTGTAACTCCGGCCGGAGGCGAAGTTATGATGCGCTGCCTCGCGATCGTTGTGGCGAGCTTCGGATTCACCCTCCTCCTCGGCGGCGGTGCCCCGGCTCAGACGTTGTCGCGGTTCGTCAACCGCGAGACGGGCCAGAACATCAACAACCCGGGGGTCTGGGACGGGACGACGGGCGCCACCCCCTGGAGGTCGATCACCTACGCCCTCTCCCAGGTCACCCTCGCGCCGACCGAGAACCTGATCCTCAACGTCGCCGGTCGGATCGACGCCTCCGGCACCGAACTCCTCTACGACGCGCCGAACGGGGAGACCTTCCCGATCGACCTCCCCGCACGCTGGATGATCACCTACGACACGGCGAACTCGGAGTTCTTCCCCGGAGGGACGCGGGTGCCGGTTCGGATCCGGGCGAACTCGTCCCTCAACGCAACCATCCGGATCTGGGCGACTGGCGGGGCCGTCGTCAACAACCAGACGGGTCTCGACGGGGTGCTCGCCGGCCAGCGGCTCATGCGAGTCGAAACAGGGGAGCCCGCCGTCTGGGTGGGGAGCTTCGATCCCGGTTCCTTGAACCAGTCGGTCCTGCGGGAGGTGATGGTCTCGGATTCGGCCTCCTCCTGCCTCTGCCTCTCGGCGAGGGTAGGGGGGAGGAATGCCGCGACCCTGTCCGGCGTGACGGTGACCACGAGCCTTCCGCTCACGACCACCCTCCTGAAGATCGACTCCGTAAGCAATACCGTCCCCGGTGTCGTGAGCGAGATGGCTCCCATCCTCCAGTCGGTCGCCCTTGCCGTCGCCTCGTCGGGAGGGGTGGCGACCGCACGGGCGATCCTCGGTCTGGGGGTGGTCGCGGTCGGGAATCCCGGCACGGCAAACTTGAACCTCACCGCGTCGGACTTCAGCGTCCTCGGCTTCACCAACTCGGACCCGGCGAACCCCCTCGGCATCGACATCGGGGCCTCGTTCGCCGACGGCGGGGCGAACAGCTCGATCAGGGTCACCCTGGAGAGTTCGACCATCAGCGAGTGCGGTCTCGTGGGCGTGCGCTCGCCTTCGACGTTCAGTGGCGGGGCCGTCGGCGTCACCGTGAGGAACTGCCGGGTGATCGATTGCGGGGCGAGGGCGAACCCCTCGAACCTCTTCGAGGGTCATGGAGTCTCCTTCGAGGCGGCGAACGGCGGCCAGGTCACCGGCCGCGTCGAGAACTGCCTCCTCTTCGGCAACGCCCTCGACGGCGCGTTCACGTGGCTGCACGACCCTGCTGCCGGGTCGTCGGCCTCGCTGACGGTGCAGATGAACGGGATCGGCCCGAACGGCCGGAACGGCGTCAAGATCCTGGTCGAGGACGGCGCGGTCCTCGCCCCGGGGAGCACGATCTTCTCGAACCGGATCCATCACAACGAGCGGGGGATCCACAACATGGCGCAGGGGAGCGGGTCGACCTCCTCCCCCTCGATCGTGAACAACGTGGTCTACCGGAACACCGTCAACGGGATCCTGAACGAGGCGCTCCAGGCCGGGAGCGTTGCGGGTCCGACGATGACGCACAACACGGTGGCGGAGACGGGGGGCGTCGGGGTGCTCGTCCAGGGGACGGGGAACACGAGCGGCGCGTCGTTCCACAACGGGATCTCCTACCACCTCGGGTCGCCGGGTCCAACGGACCTGAGCGGCTTCGCCGGCAACCAGATCAATTACAGCAACTACGCCGCCTGCTCCGGACCCTGCACGGGGACTCAGAACGTCGTCGGCCCTGCGCCGGGGTTCCTCAACTTCCCACAGGACGACTACCACCTGATCAACATCCCGGGGTCGAATCCCGTCGTCGATGTCGCGACGAACTCCCCACCCGCCGTCCCTCAGTTCGACTTCGAGGGCAACCTCCGCCAGATCGACATCAACGGAGACGGCCCCGTCGGACAGTACGCGGACATGGGAGCGG
>CBRGOK010000514.1:0-3382 GCA_967798035.1 uncultured bacterium | reverse complement strand
GCCAAGCCGCGGGCCGCCGGCGGGATCGTCGAACGGGGCGGGCGGCGGACTGGGCTCCTCGAGCCGGGTATGGTGGTCCGTCCGGCGAAGACCCAGGTCGACGACCTCCTCCACGAGATCCGCCGGCGGGCGAAGGCGGGGGAGCGCGTCCTCGTCACGACCCTCACGAAGCGGATGGCGGAGGAGCTGACCGAGTACTACACGGATCTCGGCGTGAGGGCGAAGTACCTCCACGCCGACATCGAGACGATCGAGCGGACGGCGCTGCTGCGCGACCTGCGCCTGGGCGCCTACGACGTCCTGATCGGGATCAACCTCCTGCGGGAGGGGCTCGACCTCCCGGAGGTCTCCCTCGTCGCCGTCCTCGACGCGGACAAGGAGGGGTTCCTTCGGTCGACGACCTCCCTCATCCAGACCTGCGGGAGGGCGGCGCGGAACCTGAACGGCCTCGTCCTCCTCTACGCCGACTCCCGGACCGACTCGATGCGGGAGACGATCGCGGAGACGGACCGGAGGCGGGCGAAGCAGGAGGTGTTCAATCGGGAGCACGGGATCACGCCTGAGTCGGTGAGGACGGCGATCCGCTCGGGGATCGACGAGGTCGAGGAGGGGGATTGGGGCGAGATCCCGCAGGTCCGGGAGGAAGCGCCGACCTACGGCGGGAAGCGCGCCCGCCTCGGTCCGGAGGAGTTGCGCCGGCGCATCCGCGCCCTTCGACGGGCGATGGCCAAGGCGGCCGCCGACCTCGACTTCGAGAAGGCCGCCCGCCTGCGCGACGAGGTCTTCCGGCTCGAGAGGCGCGAGATGGAGGGCGCGGCGTCATGACGCTCCCGCTCACCTTCGCGCCCGAGGACCTTCCCGAGGCGCCCGGCGTCTACCTCTTCAAGGACGAGGCGGGGAAGGTCCTCTACGTCGGGAAGGCGAAGTCGCTACGCGACCGGATCCGCTCCTACGTCCGCCCGGGCGGCGACGGCCGGCTGCAGATCCCCTTCCTCGAGCGGGAGGCGGCCGGGATCGACTTCGTCGTCACGGCGAGCGAGTCGGAGGCGGTCCTCCTCGAGGACACCCTCGTCAAGAAGCACCGTCCTCCCTGCAATGTCCGGCTCCGCGACGACAAGTCGTTTCTCCTCGTGCGGCTCGACCCGCGCCAGGAGTTTCCCCGGCCCGAGCCGGTGCGGGCCCACGGCCGCCTCGGCCGGGACGACGGCGTCCCGACCTTCGGCCCGTATCCCTCGACGGGGGCTCTGCGCCGGACGCTCCGCTTCCTCCATTCAGTGGCGCCGCTGCGCGACTGCTCGGACGCGGTGATGCGCAACCGCACGCGCCCCTGCCTCAAGCACTCGATCGGCCGCTGCTGCGCCCCCTGCGTCGGCCTCGCCACGCGGGAGGAGTACCGCGAGCACGTCGATCGGGCGCTCGACTTCCTCCGAGGCCGGATCGACGGGGCCCGCGAGCACCTCCGCCGGCGGATGAAGGAGGAGGCCGACGCGCTGCGGTTCGAGCGGGCCCAGGTGATCAAGAACCAGATCGCGGCGCTCGAGGAGACGGCCGCCGCCGGCCGCCTCTCCGTCGCGGCGAAGGAAGATCGCGACGTGATCGGTCTCCACCGCGACGGCGAGCGTGCCTCGATCGCCGTCCTGCGGTTCCGCAACCGCCTCCTCGTCGACACGCGGACCCACCTCCTCGACACGCGCCTCCCGGACCCGGAGCTGCTCGCCTCGTTCCTTCCTCGTTACTACGCGACGGCCGAGGTCCCTCCCGAGGTGGTCCTCGCGCGCGCGGCGAACGACCCCGAGATGCTCCAGGCCTGGCTCGCCGGCCGGAGGAGCGGGGCGGTCTCCCTCCTCGTCCCGGCTCGCGGGGAGCGCGCCCGGCAGGCGGCCCTCGCTTGCGAGAACGCGCGGCGCGCGATCGAGTCGGCGAAGACCCGCGAGGCGGCGATGGGGGAGGCGGCCGACTCGCTCGCCGACCTCCTCCTCCTCCGAAAGGTCCCCGAGACGATCGACGGCTTCGACGTCTCGAACCTCCAGGGCTCCGCGAACGTCGCCTCCCGCGTCCGCTTCGTCGACGGCCGTCCCGAGAGACGAGGCTGGAGGCGCTTCCGCGTGAAGGGATTCGAGGGGCAGGACGACTTCGCCTCGATGCGGGAGGTGGTCGGCCGCGCTCTCCGGCGCGACCTCGAGGAGGACACGCTCCCCGACCTCCTCGTCATCGACGGGGGCCGGGGCCAGCTCGCCGCCGCTCTTGAGGCCCGCGACGAGGTCGGGGCGTGGGACGTCGACCTCGTCGGCCTCGCCAAGGATCGGACCGAGGCCGGCCCCGGGGACGAGATGCTCCACAAGGGCGAGCGCGTCTTCCTCCCGGGGGCCGAGGAGCCGATCCCGCTCCCCGAGGGCTCCCCGGCCCACCACCTCCTCGCGCGCATCCGGGACGAGGCGCACCGCTTCGCCGTGACCTATCACCGGAAGCTGCGCTCCCGGATCGGCTCCGAGCTCGACGGCATCCCCGGCGTGGGCGCCACTCGTCGGCGAGCCCTCCTGCGCCACTTCGGCTCCCTCACCTCCCTCCGCGAGGCTTCCGTGGAGGCGATCGCCGCCGTTCCCGGGATCCCGCGCACCCTGGCGGAGGCCGTCCACCGCGCCCTTCACGCCCCGGCAGAGGGGACTCCGACGTGATCCTCGGCAACGCCTCGCGCGGGGCGCTCCTGGCGCGCGAGGTCGTCGAGGTGCGCGGGTTCTTCTCCCGGCTCCGCGGCCTCCTCGGCCGGGGCGTCCCGGGCGAGGGGCGCGCGTTCCTCTTCCTGACTCCCTCATTCCACTCCTTCGGCGCGCGCGCCCCGGTCGACCTCGCTTTCGTCGACGCGCGCCTCCGCGTCGTCGCCGTCGTGCGGTCCCATCCTCCGCGGAGGCCCGCTCCGCCTCCGCCGGGCGCCAATGCGGTCCTCGTCGCGGGGGAGGGATCGTTCTCCGCAGGCAAGCTCGAGGTGGGGGACCTCCTCGAGTGGGTGCCGCTCCCCTCGGCCCGCGTCGCGGGGGGCGCCGGGATCCCGCCCGAGTTCGCCCACCTGGTGAAGGAGCTCCCTCCCGTTCCCCCCGAGCTCCTCGAGGGGCCGGGCAGAGATTCTGCCGAGAGGTGAACCCGGTCCGGGTCCGGCGCTTCATGATCGGGGGAGGGGGGTGGAGATTCCGACGGCGCGCCAGGGGCCGAGCGCTGTCCCCCGCGTCTATCCGGCGGTTCTCCCACGGCATAGGATCCACCCTCGCTCGTCGGATCCCATTCGAGGAGGCTTCGATGTGGACCGGTCCGGCAACCCGAGCGCATGAGCAGAGACGCATGTCCGCGCGAGGAACGGAGAGGCCGACGAGGAAGTGGACGACGAGAT
>CBRGOK010000513.1:0-3382 GCA_967798035.1 uncultured bacterium | reverse complement strand
CATGTAGGCTCCGGGCGGGAAGGGCGCTTCGGGCAATTTGCCGAAGCTGCGGCGGCGCTGGGTCTGTCGAAGGTCCGCCGCCCCTTCCGCGTCCTCGACGTCGCCGCGGGCTCGGGCATCTGGGGGATCGCGGCGGCTCAGGCCTCGTCCTACGTCCGGGTGGACGCTTTCGACCTTCCGCCCGTCCTCCGTGTCACGCGCCGCTTCGCGCGGCGCGAAGGGGTCGGAAGGCGAATCCGGTTCCTCCCCGGCGACCTCCGTCGACTCTCCTTCGACCGCGGTCCGTACGACCTCGTGATCCTCGGCCACATCTGCCACTCGGAAGGGGCGCCCCGCACCCGCCGGCTCCTTCGCGCGGCGCGCCGGGCGCTCGCGCCGGAGGGCCGGATCCTGATCGCGGAGTTCCTCGCCGACGAGGACCGCAAGGGGCCGCTCGCGTCTCTCCTGTTCGCCCTCGTCATGCTCGCGAGGACGGCGGACGGGAAGGTGTTCACCTTCGGCGAGATGCGGCGCCTCCTCCGCGAGGCGGGGTTCGGCGAGCTGCGGCGGATCCACGCTCCGCCGAACGCGACGCTCCTCCTCGCGCACGTCGCGCCGTGAAGGTCCGGCGCCTCCACCGGTGGGATCTCTCCCCGCGCGCGGCGATCCGGCTCCAGGAGCGACTCCGCGAACGCCTCGTCCTGCGCGGCGGTCCTCGCTCCCCGCGCTGGATCGCCGCGGCGGACGCCTCGTTCGACGACCGATTCGTCTATGGAGTGGCGGTCCTCTGGGATGCGACGCGGGGAGAGATCGTCGAGGTCCGCACCGCCCGTCGTCCCCTCACCTTTCCCTACGTCCCGGGTCTCCTCTCCTTCCGGGAGGCGCCGACCCTGCTCGACGCGTTCCGGAGACTCTCGGGGCGGACCGACTTCGTCCTCGCGGACGGTCAAGGGATCGCGCATCCGCGCGGCTTCGGCGTCGCGTGCCACCTCGGTCTCCTCCTCGATCTCCCGACGATCGGCGTGGCGAAGTCCCTCCTCGTCGGGGAGCACGGCGCGCTCTCGCGACGCGCGGGCGCGGCGGTCCCCCTGCGGTTCAGGGGAAGGCAGGTCGGGTGGGCGTTCCGGAGTCGGGCGGGAGTGAAACCGCTCTTCATCTCGCCCGGGCACCGGGTCGGCTTGGCGGCGGCACTCCGCCTCGTCCGCGGGATCCGCCGCGGATTCCGGCTTCCCGACCCGATCCGCGCCGCCGACTCCGCCTCCCGGGCGTTCCGTCGCGGGAACGGCGCTCGGAGGATAACCTATGCGCTATCCGTCTCCGGGGAAGCCTCCGCATGACCAACCGCGCGCTCACGGCCTGGGTCGAAGACGTCGCCCGCCACACCCGCCCCGATTCCGTCGTCTGGTGCGACGGCTCGGAGGCGGAAAACCGCCGCCTTATCGACGGGATGCTCGCGGACGGGACGCTGCTTCGATTGAACGAGGCGAAGCACCCGAACTCCTTCCTCCACCGCAGCCACCCGAGCGACGTCGCCCGGACGGAGCACCTCACCTTCATCTGCTCCGACGCGAAGGAGGAGGCGGGTCCGAACAACAACTGGATGTCCCCGGCCGATGCGCGCGCGAAGGTCTGGCCCCTCTTCGCCGGGGCGATGAAGGGCCGGACGATGTACGTCGTCCCCTACGTGATGGGGCCGCTCGGCTCGCCGCACTCGAAGGTCGGGATCGAGATCACGGACTCCGCGTACGTCGCCGCCTCCATGCGGATCATGACCCGGATGGGGAAGGCGGCCCTCGACCAGCTCGGGGACTCGACCGACTTCGTGAAGGGGCTCCACTCCCTCGGCGACCTGTCGCCCGAACGGCGCTTCATCCTCCACTTCCCGAAGGCCCGGGAGATCTGGAGCGTGGGGTCGGGCTACGGCGGCAACGCCCTCCTCGGGAAGAAGTGCTTCGCGCTGCGGATCGCGAGCGTGCAGGGGCGGGACGAGGCGTGGATGTCCGAGCACATGCTCATCGTCGGGGTCGAGTCCCCCGAGGGGGAGACGACCTACGTCGCGGCGGCCTTCCCGAGCGCGTGCGGCAAGACGAACCTCGCGATGCTCGTCCCCCCCCCGACGCAGAAGGGGTGGAAGGTCTGGACCGTCGGCGACGACATCGCGTGGATGCGCCCCGGCCCGGACGGGCGACTCCGGGCCGTGAACCCCGAGGCGGGGTTCTTCGGCGTCGCGCCGGGGACGAGCGCGAAGACCAATCCGAACGCGCTGGCCGCGCTCTCGCGGAACTCGATCTTCACGAACGTGGCGCTGACCGAGGACGGCTCCCCCTGGTGGGAGGGGCTCGACGGGGCCGTGCCGGAGCGCCTGACCGACTGGAGGGGGAAGCCCTGGACGCGGGGCTCGAGCGAAAAGGCGGCGCACCCGAACTCGAGGTTCACGGCGCCCGCCGCCCAGTGCCCCTCGATCTCGCCCAAGTGGGAGGACCCGCAGGGGGTGCCGATCTCGGCGATCCTCTTCGGAGGACGGCGCGCGACGACGTTCCCCCTGATCTCCCAGTCGTTCGACTGGAACCACGGCGTCTTCGTCGGCGCCGGCACCGGCTCCGAGACGACGGCGGCGCAGAGCGGCGCGGTCGGCGTCGTCCGCCGCGATCCGATGGCGATGCTCCCCTTCTGCGGCTACGACATGGCCGACTACTTCGGCCACTGGCTCGCGATGGGGAAGAGGATCGCGAGCCCGCCGAGGATCTTCCACGTGAACTGGTTCCGGACCGGCTCCGACGGGAAGTTCCTCTGGCCCGGCTTCGGCGAGAACCTCCGCGTGCTGCGCTGGGTGGTCGAGCGCTGCCGAGGGAAGGGGGCGGCCGTTCAGACCCCGATCGGATGGGTCCCGGGCGAGGGGGGGATCGACCTCGGGGGCCTCTCGATGCCGGCCGGGGCGATGCGCGATTTGCTGCGCGTCGACAGGGAGGAGTGGAAGCCCGAGATCGCCGACATCCGCGCCTTCTTCGCGAAGTTCGGCGCGCGGCTCCCGGCGGAGATGCGCTCGCAGGTCGACGCCCTCGAGCGCCGGTTCGAGGGTCAGTAGCCGAGCCGCAGGCGCAGGCCGTTCGTCAGCGTGAGGGGGAGCGGGGGGGCTCCCGGCAGCGGCGGCCCGTTCGGATCGAGGACGAGGGCCTGGAAGTCGAGGTCCGCGCCAGCGAAGGCGTAGGCGCCCGGGACCGGGATCGGGAGGGTCAGGACGCCGGAGGCGTTCGAGAGCCCGGAGGCGAAAAGGCCGACCGTCAGTACGTCGAGGTGGACCGTGCACCCGTTCGGCAGCGGGAGAGGGCCGAGCAGGGACGGAAGGCTGGCGAAGATCGCGACCGGGACCGCCGGGGGAGCGCCCGTGAGGAAAAGGCCGAAG
>CBRGOK010000512.1:0-3387 GCA_967798035.1 uncultured bacterium | reverse complement strand
AGAGCGACGCGACCCCCAGGATCGGTCGCGCTTTCATGGATCTCCTCCGCGGGGCGGAGAGCCCCTGGCCCGCCAGGGAAGGCCACCCGGTTCTACCCCGGGAAGGACGGTTCCGGAAGGGCGGGGTCATGGGGGGGATCCCCCCCTCCTCCCGGCATTCCCCCCTCCCGGGACGGGACCGGAATCCCGGCGGGCGGTCCGAGGGGTCGGAGTCGCCGGTCCCTGCGCCTCGCCGCCTGCCCTGCACACAGGTAGCGACCCACGTGGGTCGCTCGGAGCCAGGCCTGCGAGTCGAGCACCGCGGACCTGAGTGCGAACCCAGGGTCCAGCCCGTCTCGTCAGCCGCCCGCGCAATCGCGCTGGTCCGGATGGCCCCCGCGGAGGAGGGCGAGGAGCGCGAACGGCGTCGAGATCAGGGGGTCGTCCTCCTTGCCGATCGGATCGGCGTTCGCGAAGGAGCCGTCCGCGCGCCGCTCGCCGAGGAGCGTCGCGACCAGCCTCTCGCGCCACCCCTCCGGCCCGAGTCCGAGGCGGGAGAACGCCTCGGCGCTCGCGGCTGAGTAATAGAACCGCATCCCTTTCCCCCAATCGTTCGGGGCGGTCTCCGGGATGCCCGGGACGCGGTCCTCGCGGTGGTTCCGGACGAGCCACTCGACGGCTCCGGCCAGTCTCGGGTCGTCCATCCCCATCCCCGTCGAGAGAAGCGCGAGGACCCCGTCCGCCGTCGGCGTTCCGTAGGGCAGCAGCCCCTCCTCTTCCCCGCCCGCCTTGTTCGCGGCGAGGACAACGGGGGAGAAGATGAAGCCCGACCTCTCCCGCTGGCAGCGCTCGAGGAACCTCCGCGCGCGAGAGAAGGAGGGATGACGCGCCGGCACCCCTCCGGCCTCGAGCGCCTCGAGGACGAACCGCGTCATCGAGAGGTCGACATGCCCCGGCTCGGGGAAAGACCGCGTCCGCCCGCCCATCCCCCACCCTCCGAACGCGGGATGGTCCCTCGTCCATCCCCCCTCCTCCGTGAACTGCTGCCGGAGGAGACACGCGACCATCGGCACGATCGCCTCCCGCCACCCTTCTGGCTTCGCGCGGACGAGGCAGAGGACGGCAAGCGAGGTCGCGTAGTTGGGGTAGTCCTCGTAGATCCTCTCCTTCCGGCCGAGCGCCCCGTCCGCATCGACCCGCTCCCGGATGAACGCCAGGGCCCGTTCGACCCGCTCCCGCGGCAGGGGGAGCCCCTCCTCCGGCACCTCGAGGAGCGCATGGAGGACGAACGGGGTGAGGGACTGGCCCGACCGAAGCAGCCCGTAGGTCTCGCTGTGCCAACCCCCGTCCTCCGCCTGCCGGCCCCAGAGCCAGCGCGCCGCGCCCGCGATCGCTTCGCCCCGACCGGCGGGCGCGAGGGCGAGGAGGAGGACGAGGGGGGCGTTCACTTTTCAGCGAGCGGAGGCGAGCTTCGGGGCGGAGGCCTCGACGAGCGTGAGGATCGCGGCCGAGGTGCAGAAGACGCGGCCGGTGATGCAGTGGGCGCCGGCCCAGGAGCCGTCGGCGTTCTGGAGCCGGGCGAGGTCGCCGCGGATCTGCTTGTTCCAGTTCGTCGAGGCGGCGCCGTCGGGGCCCGCGAGCGTCGTGCTCGCCATCATGTAGGAGACGAACTCCTCGCCTCCCATCGAGCCGAATCCGCGGACGACCTCGGACGCATCGATGTCCTTGATCGCGGCCGCGACGGCGACCCGGTCCTCCGGGGAAGCGGCGGGCGCGGCGAACTCGACCTCGCCCGAGGCGTTCACGCGCGGCTTCGACGACAGCGAGTAGGCGACGGCGCTCTTCGAGTAGAGGTCGACGCCGGCGGCCGCGCCCGCGTCGATCCGGCCGCTCTCGATGTTGTGGAGGCCGAGCATGTAATCCTCGGCCCGGGCGAGGGCGTCGCGGTCGACCCTGGCCCCCTTCACCTCGGCGATCTGGAGCGCCTTGCAGGCGAAGGTCGATCCGAGGACGGGGGCCCAGCCGCCCTGGTTGAAGCTCCCGTCGGCGGCCTGGCAGGCCTGCGTCTTCTTCACGCACCTGTCGAGCGCGGCCCGGACCCCCGTCTGCGCGATCGCGTCGGGCATGTTCCCGTCGACCTCGGCGAGCAACTGGCAGGCGAGGAACGTGTCGACGTAGGGCCCCACCTTGTGCTGGGGCTGCGTGCTCCGCCTCGCGGTCACGAAGGAGTCCCCGTCCTTCGACACCTCGACGTTCCTCCGGACGAACTCGACGGCGTGGAGGAGGGCGTCGCGGTAGGGGCCGCTCTTCGGCGTGTTCCCCGACCGGAAGAGGGCGAGGGCGGCCATCGCCGTGTTCGCGACGTCGGGCTCATCCCCGCCGTTCTGTCCGAAGCCCCCGTCCTTCCCCTGCCTCTCGACGAGCCAGTCGAGGGCCTTCTTCACCTCGGGGGCGAGCGGCGCCGTCTCGGGCGCCTTCGCGGCCACGGGGGTCGGCTCGACGGTCGGCGGCTTCACGGCGGGACCCTCCCCCTGTGCGACCCGGTCCGGGCCTGGGGAAGGGGGCTGCGCGGGCCGGTCCCGCATCGCGAGACCGACGCTCACGGCGGTCGCGGCGACGGCGTAGACGAAGAGAACTCGTGTCCAGACTCTGCTCATGACGGCACTCCTCCGCCGCTCGACGGCGGCGGTCATGGGAGTGCTTCGACGAAGAAGCGGCTCCTCGGTTCACGGGAGGGGCCGACCCCCGTGCCGATGCCCCGGTCAGCGCCCCCCTGGATCCCGGAACCGCCCCTGCCGGAGGAACCCGACGACCTGCTCTCCCAGCCTGCCCGGGGCGAAGGTGAAGCCGTGCACCCCCGGGACGACGGCGAAGTCCGCCTCGCCCGGTAGGTGCGTCTCCTCCCGCCGCACCTTCTCGTCGAGGCTCGCGGCGATGACACCGATCTCCACCCCCTCCGGAACGCGGAGGTTACGGACGAAGCTCCCCGGCTCGTCCGAGAGGTCCGGCAGCGGAGCGGCGATCCACGCGAAGAGGGGCGCCATCCTCCTCGCGAGCCGGGAGCCGGCATTCGGCGGGGCGATCATGACGAGCCGACCCATCTTCGAGGGGACGCCCAGCGTGAGGGCGTGTCGCGCCACGATCGAGCCGAGGCTGTGCCCGACGATGTGGATCCTGGAGACGGAGGGATCCTGGTCGAGCGCGAGGAGGTCCGCGTGGAGCCGCCGTCCGTGCTCCTCGACCTTCCCCCGAACGCTCCGATAGGGCCACGGGACGATCCGGTAGCCCTCCTCCTCGAGGCGGCGCCCGAGGCCGGCGAGCGACCTCGTCGACCGGCCCATGCCGGGGAGGAGGAGGACGGTCTCCGCGGGGGACGGCGGGTCCTGCTTCGGTCTCACGGCGCAGCCG
>CBRGOK010000511.1:0-3391 GCA_967798035.1 uncultured bacterium | reverse complement strand
GGAGGGATCCGAGGCGTCCTTGTAGCCGAGGCCCACCTCGTGGCTCGAGAGCCCCGTCCCGCAGCGCGGGCAGAAGGGGATCACCTTCCGGCCGCGGTAGAGGAGCCCGCCGGCGTGGAACCGCGAGAGGAGGTACCAGACCGACTCGATGTAGTCGTTCGAGCAGGTCATGTAGGGATCGCGGTAGTCGAGCCAGTACGCGATCCGCTCCGAGAGGGACTCCCACTCCTCCTTGTGCTTGAAGACCGACTCGCGGCAGAGGCGGTTGAACTCGGCGATCCCGAACTTCTCGATCTCCCCCTTCCCGGAGAGGCCGAGGCTCTTCTCGACCTCGATCTCGACGGGGAGCCCGTGCGTGTCCCACCCCGCCTTGCGGAGGACCCGGTACCCCTTCATCGTCCGGTGGCGGCAGACGACGTCCTTGAGGGTGCGGGCGATCACGTGGTGGATCCCGGGCCGCCCGTTCGCGGTCGGAGGCCCCTCGTAGAACACGAAAGGGGGCGCTCCTGCGCGCGCCGCGAGGGTCTTCTCGAAGAGCCCCTCCGCCCGCCAGCGCTCGAGGAGACGGCGCTCGAAGGCGTCCGCCTCCCGCAGGTCCTTCTCCTCGACCTCCCGGAAGGCGGGCGCGCGCCCGCTCACCACCGCTCGACCTCCAGCGCGGCGAGGATCTTCTCGGCCGCGGCGAGCGCCCGGCGCCCGTCCTCCCCGCTCGCGGGGGCCCCCTCCTCGCCCCGGACCGCCGCGACGAAGGCCTTCAGCTCCTCGCGCAGGGGCTCCGTCTCCTCGACCTTCATCTCGCGGACCGTCACCCCGCCGTCCTCGAGCAGCTCGAAGGCGTTCCCCCCCTCGAGCGGATCGACCTCCTTCAGGCGCTCGCGCGCCCCCGCCCAGTTCGGGCCCTTCCGGACGACGAGGGAGTAGCCCTTGCTGAAGTCGAGGGAGGCGTAGGAGTCGGGGGAGAAGAGGCGGACGCGGCGCATCGGGGTGAGGGAGACGCGGCTCGCCGTCAGGTTCGCGACGCAGCCGCCGCGGAACCGGATCCTCGCGGAGACGAGGTCCTCCCGGTCCGTCAGGACGGAGACGCCGACAGCGTCGATCGAGACGATCTCGTCGCGAACGATGTCGAGGATGAGGTCGAGGTCGTGGATCATCAGGTCGAGGACGACTCCGACGTCGGTCGAGCGGAAGGAGAAGGGGGCGAGGCGGTGGGCCTCGATGAAGCGGGGCGCGACCTCGAGGTCGCGGATCGCCGCGATCGCGGGGGTGTTGCGCTCGACGGGGCCGACGGAGAGGAGCGCCCCCCCCGCCGCGGCCGCCGCGAGGAGACGGTCGGCCTCCACGGTGCTCGGGGCGATCGGCTTCTCGACGAGGGTCGCCACGCCGCGGCGCAGGAACGGGAGCGCCGTCTCGACGTGGGCGGCCGTCGGAACGGCGACCGTGACCGCGTCGAGGTCCGACGGGAGGTCCTCCAGGCGCGCGAGGGCGGGGACGCCGAGCGGACCGGCGATCTCGCGGGCGCGCTCCTCCCGCGCGTCGACGACGGCGACGAGCTCGACCCCCTCGATCTCGCTCAGGATCCGCGCGTGGTGGCGGCCGAGGTGGCCGACGCCGACGACGGCGACCCGGACCAGGCGGCTCACGCGTCGACCAGCGTGAAGAGGAGCTGGGCCTCGCAGACGACCTTGCCGCCGACCTTCCCGGTCCCGAGCACCTGGCCGATGTTGTTCTTCACCTTGAGCGTCTCGACCTCGATGCGCAGCTGGTCGCCGGGGACGACGGCGCCGCGCAGCTTCACGCGGTCGATCGCCCAGAGGACCGCGAGCTTCCCCGTGTTCTCAAGCTTGCGGAGCAGGAGGACCCCGGCGAGCTGGGCCATCGCCTCGAGCTGGAGGACCCCCGGCATCATCGGCGCCCCGGGCCAGTGCCCCTGGAAGAAGGGCTCGTTGATCGACACGTTCTTGATCGCGACGGCGCGCTGGTAGCCCTGGAGCTCGAGGACCCGGTCGATCAGGAGGAAGGGGTAGCGGTGCGGCAGGAGGCGCATGATCTCCCGCACGTCGAAGCCGCTCTCGGGGGCGATCCGCCCCGCCCCCTCGCGGACCTCCCGCTCCTCGGCGAGGCGGCGCACGAGGAGAGCGTTCGTCCCGTGGCCCGACCGCGTCGCGATCACGTGGGCCCTGAGGTCCGCCCCGACGAGGAAGAGGTCCCCGAGGAGGTCGAGGACCTTGTGCCGCACGTGCTCGTCGCGGAACCGCATCGGCGGGGTCTCCCCGTTGCCGCCGAGGACGACCGTGTTCTCGGAGTTCGCCCCCTTGCCGAGCCCCCTCCCCTTCAGCTCCTCGATCTCGGAGGCGAGGCAGAAGGTGCGGGCCGGCGCGATCGTCTCGACGAAGTCCTTCGCGTCGAGGCGGTAGACGAAGGACGAGGGCGGGATCGTCGGGGAGCCGAAGTCGGCGACGTACTCGATCGTGAGCCCCTCCTCCTGGGGGAGGGCGACGAGGGTCACCCCCCGCTCCCGGACGAAGATCGGCTCGTCGAGGATCAGCTCCTTCTTGTGGGCCCTCTGCTCGGTGATGCCGGCAGATAGGAGAAGTTCGACGAACGGGCGGGCCGATCCGTCCCCGGCGGGGATCTCCGACCCCTCGATCTCGACGCGCAGGTTGTCGACGCCGAGGCCGTGGCAGGCGGCGAGGAGGTGCTCGACGGTGTCGACCTCCGCCTCCCCGTGACGCAAGGTCGTACGGCGCAGGGCGTTCGGAGCGATCGACTCCGCGCGCGCCGGGACCTCCGGGGCGTCGGCGAGGTCGACCCTCTCGAAGAGGACGCCCGCGTCGGGCGTGGAGGGGCGGAGCACCATCCGGACGCGCTCGCCCGAGTGGATGCCCACCCCGGAGTACTCGACCGGGGTCCGGATCGTCTGCTGCGGTCGCTTCGCCACGTGGCAACGTCCGTCCCCGCACCCGCTTAGGACCCGCGGGCAGGCGGCCTCCCCCCCTGGGTGGAATCACCCGGCGGGGCGCGCCCGGTCCGCCGGTCTCTCCCTCCGGGGAGGCGAGCGCGTGGACCGGCTATTCAGCGGTTGAGGAGCCTAGTCACCTCGGGGGTGATGTCAAGTTCGGGACGAGAGTAGAGGACTGTGCGGGTGACCGCCATCTGGCCCCGCTCCTCGAGGCTCCGGGACTCCGTGGGGTCGACCTTGTCGATCTTCAGGACGAAGTCGAGCCCCTTGGCGGCGGCGACCTCGGCCACGACCCGGCGGATGTCGTCGTAGGCGCCGAGCTTGAGCGTCTCCTCCTTCTCCGCCCGGTACCGAGTCAGGCGCTTGTTGTCGGCCTCCAGCTTGAAGAGCTCGGCGTCCAGGTCGCGGCGCCTCTCGAAGTACTCCTCGGAT
>CBRGOK010000510.1:0-3392 GCA_967798035.1 uncultured bacterium | reverse complement strand
TGGGCCATCTCCGCTGAGCTCGCCACCTGGGGCATGCCGGAGGCGAGGACCAGGATCTCCGTCCGTTTCCAGGTCGTTCCCCCGCGGGCGGAGGGGCATCTCTTCCGGTACGAGCCCTACGAGCTCCTCCGTCCGGGATCGGTCCCCCGCCTCGTCCCGGTTCCCGTCTCCATCGGCGGGGCCGAGGTCACGCTCCGCGCCGGCGGATTCGTCCCGGGGGACCCCTGCCTCGTGGTCACGGAGATCGAGCGGGGGAGCCCGCTCATCCCGTTCGGGATCAAGAAGGGAGACCTGATCCTCAAGATCGGCAGGTTCCCGGCGGGAACCGGACTCTTCGTTCGGGAAGTCGTCCCGGAAGGGGCGGCCGCGCGGGCGGGCGTGCGCTCTCGGGACAGGGTCGAGGAGGTGAACGGGCGAAAGGTGGGAGGGCCGTACGACTGGGAGACCGTCGATCTGCTCGATTCGCCGCATCCCCCCCGTCCGGTCAGCGTCCGGATCGCCTCGCAGGACGGAGGCGAGCGCACGGTCGAGGATGTCGCGTTCCCCAGGTGGGAAAGGCCGACGCGGCCGAGCGGCATCGCGATGACCGATCGATGGCTGCGGGACCACGGGTTCCCGCCTTACGCCGCTCCCACGCTGGAGTCCCAGCTCGGAATGACAGCGGGGCTCCCGGAGGAGGCCCTCGCATCGGCGTCGGACCGGGCGATCGTCCTCCTCTGCCTCCGGTCCGGCGAGCCCGTGGAGGTCCCGATCCCGTCCGGCGCGAACCCTGGGGTCGCGGCCGAGGTGACCGCCTATCCCCTCGTCCTCTCGGCGGGCAACCGCATCCTCCCTGACTCGGACCTCCGACTCGAGCCGGGCTCTTACCTCGCGCTCTTCCGAGCCCCAGGTCACGAGGGCCTGCGGAGGCCCTTCGTGGTGAAGGTCGGCCCGGGCCTCGACCTCGCCGCGCTCCTCCTCCGTTCCTCCTCGACACCGCCCGGGTTCGTCTGGGTCGAGGGAGGTCCGTTCGTCTACCAGGGGGATCCTCGCACCGTCGGATTCCACGAGGCCCGGGAGGTCCAGAAAGAACCGGGCTTCTTCATCGGCAGATTCGAGGTCGCCCTCGGCGAGTGGATGGACTTCGTCAACGACCCCGGGAACGGCTGGGAAGGTCCTCCGGAGCAGGGCACGCTGGTGCCGAAGACGAACAGCGGACCGTGGGGCTCCGTTTGGACAGGGAAAGGGTGGACGACCCCTCCCCAGGCGTTCCGAGATTCGCCCGCGGTCTGGCCGACGGAGGAGGTCATCCCGTGGTTCCTCGCCTGGAAGAACCGTCGGTCGGGAACGCCCGACTGGGAGTTCGTCCTTCCCACGGAGACGCAGTGGGAGAAGGCCGCCCGGGGGGTCGACGGGAGGGTGTTCCCATGGGGGAACCGATTCGACTACTCCCTGGCGAACTCGCTCTTCGGCCGTTGGCGGAGGAACGGGGACGTCCTCTACCTCGAGCCACGAGCTTGGTTCCCCACGGACGAGAGCCCCTACGGGGTCCGGGACCTCGCAGGGGGCGCGTGCGAGTTGAACAGCGGGGAGATCCGGGCCGGGATGGAGTCGTGGCCGCCCCTCCGCGGGGGCTCCTGGGTCACGATGTCGCCGCTCTACTATCGCGCGACGAGTCGGTCCAATCCGGGCTCCGACGTGCCCTCGAACGGACTCCGCGTCGTCGCGAGGCGGAGGTAGGGGGCGCGTCGGGAGGTCCGGGCAAACCTCAAACTCGTTGCCGGCGATTCGACCTCCGACCTCCCGCGCCGCGAGGGAAGGACCTTGAGTAGGCGAAGGACGGACAGCACCGGGGATGACATGCTCCCTGGGTTCGGGCCACTCGTTGGGTGAGTCTCGGGAGGGCTGTGATCGCCACGGAACCCTCCGCGTGCGAGCCTCGGCGCTCGCCTGCGGCGCCGGGTGCTGTTCGCTCTCGCCGCCGGGGCGATCGGGGGAGCCCTCCTCCTCGACAGGGGCAGGGGGGGGAGACCCGCCCGGGGGGGCAGGCGAGTCCGGGGAACCCGCGACGTCGGGTGAGCCGGAGGCCGGCCGCAGCCTATCAGCGAGGTTGGAGGTGCAGGGAGCAGACGGTCCTTCCCCCCGACCCCGCGTCCTGCTCGACCGACGCCGAGCGACCGACGGGAGCCTCGATCGTGACGCAATACCTCCCGGTCGGGAGCCGGAGGTCCAGCGATCCGTCCTCCGCCGGTCCGGCGCCGGCCAGCGCGGCGAAGTCGATGCCGGACAGGCCGACGACCCGAACCCGCGCCGAGGGAACCGCCGACCCGTCGGCTTCCCGGGCGACGACTTCGAAGCGGGCCGCGGGCGCGAATCGAAAGCGCGTCGCAGCGCTCGTCCCCTCCTGGATTTCGAAGGGCTTTCCGACGTCGATGCCGAGGATGGACGAGCGGCCGAGGAGGCGGTACCGGCCGTCGGGAATCCCGGCGAGCGAGAACTCCCCGCCCTCGTCCGTGGTCGCAGGGGACCAGGCGAGGACCTCTCCCCCCGAGGGTTCGAGGATGGCGATGTCGAGGCCTGCGACAGGTCGACCCTCCGCGTCGACCGCGATCCCCTGGACGACTCCCTTCCCGGAACAGGAAAGGACGATCCCCTCCGCGACCGATCCCGCCGAGACCGTGACGCGCACTGGGGAGCCCCCCCCCGTTTGCGCAGGTACGGACCCGGACCACGCGAGGGCGAACTCGCTCCCTTCGCTCGAGGCCTCGGCACGCAGACGCCATTCCCCCTCGGGGCAGTGGAGCTCGAACGACCCGTCGGCATTCGCGAAACCGGAAGCGCACGAATTCCCTGCCAGATCGAGAGCGGCGATCCTGGCGCGGGCGGGAGCGGGGCCTGAGATCCGTCCTCGGACGATCCCCGTGCGCAGGGGGATCTCGACCGGCTGGCCGGGCTCGCCCGATGTCCTGAGCCGGTACCGGAGGCGGAGCGTACGCCCGTCGGGCTCCAACTTCCGAACTTCGATCTCGGCCGCCCCGGGACGCAGGGCGAGACCCGAGAACCTGCCGGAGGAGTCCGTCCTCACCCGCGCGAAGCCGTAGCTCCAGTCCCTCCGGGTCGGGCCCGGAACGACCTCCGCCCGAGGCCAGGTCTCTCCGTCGAGGAGGACGATCCCCGACAGCGGGCGCCCGGTTCCCGTCCCGCTCCGGGCGTCGAGGACGACCTTCGCCCTCCCTCCCGGCTCGAGCAGGACCTCGGTCGCGGTCTCGCCGAGCGGCTGGATCCCGCCGCTCGTGGCCCAATAGCCATTCGTGAAGGCGGCGATGCGGTTCCATCCGGCGGGCAGGCCCTCCAGGAGGAAAGTGCCGTCGGGCCCCGTCTCCTTTCGCAGGAGGTACTGCCCCTCCGCGCGG
>CBRGOK010000509.1:0-3393 GCA_967798035.1 uncultured bacterium | reverse complement strand
GGGTTGCCTCGCCCTCGGCTCCCTCGTCCTCGGGGTCGCGGCGTGGCGTCGCGGTTCGGGTCCCCTGCGGGCCGGCTCGGTCGCCCTCTACGGCGCCGCCCTCCTGTCGAAGGAGGAGGCGGCCGCGGTCCCGATCGCCCTCGTCGGCGCGCTCCTGATGGCGGAAGGGGACGGGGACTTGCGCTCCCGGTTGCGGCGATCCCTCCTCCTCGTCGCGCCCCACGTCGCCCTGTTCCTCCTCTACCTCCTCGCGCGCGTCCTCATCCTGGGCGGCGTGACCGGAGGGGAGGAGGGGGCGATCGGAAGCCCGGTGGCCGGATTCGTCTCGACGCTCCCCGGGAAGATCGAGGCCCTCTTCTTCCCCTTCCGGGAGGGGCTCCTCCCCGGCCTGCGCCCGTTCGCCGCCTTCCACCTCCTCGTCCCCCTCGCCTCGCTCCTCGTCCTCCTCCTCCGGCGCGGCTCGCGCGGGACCGTCCTCGCCGCCGCGGCGTGGCTCGCCGGAGGGCTCCTCCCCACCTTCCCCGTCGAGGTCCGCCCGGACCTGAGCGGGGCCCGGACGCTCTACTTCGCCTCCGTCCCGATCTCCGTCCTCCTCGCCTGGCTCCTCCCTTCCCCCGCCCGCCGGGGAGGATTCGCGAGCGCGACGGCCCTCCTCGTCGCGGAGGCCCTCCTCGTCGCGGCGCCGCTGCGCCTCCTCGCGGAGGAGCAGGCGAGGTGGCGGGCGGGGTCGATCGAGGCGGCCGAGTTCGTCCGTGCGGTCGACCGGTTCGCGACCGAGCAGGGGGACGGCCGGCCGATCGCCCTCTTCAACTTCCCGACCCTCGTGCAGGGGATCCCGGTCCTCGACTCGAACACGGTCGAGTGCGCGCTCCAGCGCCCCTACCTCGACCGCGATCTCCCCGTCCTCAACCTGATCCAGTGCGTGCTCGATCGCGAGGCGCTCGACGCGGCCCCGCTCGCCGCGGTCGGCGAGGCCACGCCCTTCGTCCTCGGCTGGGACCCCTCCCACCGCGGCCTCCTCGCCTATCCTCCGTTGCCGGGGGAGGACCTCGAGTACCAGATCCCCGCCGAGGGGCTGCGGCTCGAGGGGCCGGAGGGGAGGATCGAGTGGTCGCTGGCGGGGCTCGATCCGAGGCGCAGCGCGGCGCTCGAGGTCCTCGTGCGGGCCGCCGGCCCGGTGAGGATCCTCGCCCGCTGGATCGGGGCGCGGCGAGCGACCGAGCAGTTCGACCGCGCCCCCCTGGCGGAGGTCGGCGAGCGCGAGGGGGCGCGCCGCTTCTCCCTCGCCCTCGGCAACCACCTCGGCTGGTACCTCCGCGGCCTCACGGAAGGGGGGATCTCCCGGCTCGATCTCGACTTCGAGGGGGCCGGGATGGAGGTCCGGGCGCTGCGGCTGCGGGGGAGCCTGGACCGGCTCGAGACGCCGCTGCTGCACGGCGAGGAGCTCGCCGACTGGACGGTCCCGTTCCTTCCGCCGGAGAAGGGGTCGTACCGCCTGGCCTGGATCTCGCCGGGGGAGACGGGATCGTTCTTCTTCGAGGCGGAGGAGGCCGCGGGGGGGCGCGTCCCGCTCGACGCGTACGCCCGCCGCGTGCTCGGCCTCCTCCCCCGGTTCTCGAACACCCTGGTCGTCCACTACTTCTTCGAGGAGCTGGGGCGCCGGGGCGCGGTGCACTCGGCGACCGCGCGGAGCGCGCTCGGGACGTTCCGGGTCCGGCCTACCAGCTGAACCGCCCGACCCAGATCTTCCCCCCGGCGACGGTCACGTTCTCGGGGAAGTCGATCTCGTGGAGCGGCTTGCGCTCGAGCTGGCCCGCATCGACGAGCTCCTGGAACGCGGGTCCGTACGCGGGCCGGAGCCCGCCGGGGGAGCCGACGTAGTGGGTGGGGCGGCGGCTGCGGATCAGCGCCACGAGCCCCTCCGCCCCCTTCCCCCTCGCGTCGATCGCCTCGGGGCTCCCGATCCCCTCGAGGTCGAGGACGCGGCGGCGGCCGAAGTAGGCGATCGCCCCGAAATCGTGGACCGCGACCAGCGCCCCCGTGGGGAGGTGGTCGCGGACCCACACGCCGGAGGCGACGTTGAGCTCGAAGGTGTCCCGCACGTTGCGCGCGTACGCCCGCGCGTGGTCCGCCAGGGCCCCCAGCCCCTGGAGGAGGGAAAGGCCGACGGCGGCGAGGAGGAGGCGCCTCCCGGGCATCCCGCCCGCGGCGATCCCCGCCGCGGCCACCGCGACGTGGAGGAAGGCGAGGCCCGCGGCGAACCGCAGGCCGAACCCCGCGAGGGCCATCGGCTGGAGCTGGCGCAGCGCCGGCTCGGCGAGCGCCGACTCGCCGAGGTAGAAGTAGCGCGCGAACGATCCGCCGATCCCGGGATCGAATCCCGCGAAAATCGCCACCGCCACCGCGGAGGCGAGGAGCGCCGTCGCGGCGGCGGCGATCCTCCCGGTCCGGGGCAGGCGGAGGGCGCCGAGGCCCGCGAGCGCGGTCGCGAGGAAGAGCGGGGGGATCATCAAGAAGCGCCTTCCCGACTGGAGCGCCGGGTTCGTGCCGGCGAGGAGCCCGTGGAGGAGGGGGAAGGCGAGGAACGCGAGCGGGAGGACGGTGGCGCGCCGGCCCGGCTCCGAGAGGAGCGCGACGCCCCCCCGCCCCGCGAAGAAGGCGAGGGGGAGGAAGAGGGCCGGGAAGAAGGAGAACCAGAAGAGCGCCTGCTGGACGAGGGACATCCCGAGGAAGCGGACGGCCACGCCCGACTCCCCCTCGGCGAGGACGGCGAAGACGCTCGTCGGTTCCGCCTTCACGTAGAAGGTCGTCGGGAAGGGGCGTCCCCAGAGGAGGAGGTTCACGGCGGGGAAGAGGAGGAGGAACGCCAGGGTCGCCGCCGCGTCCGCCGCGAGCCGCCCCGGCGTGCGCCCCTCCCGCTTCCCGAAGAGGACCCGGTCGAGCCAGAGGATCGGGAAGAAGAGGAGGCACTCGGGCCGGGAGAAGACGGCCGCCGCGAAGACCGGGAGGGGGAGGTGGCGCCTCCACCCCGCCTCGTCCCGGTGGCGGAGGTGGAGGTCGAGCCCGAGGAGGACGAGGCACGTGTAGAGGGGGACCTCGAGACCGGAGAGGACCCCCCACACGAACCGGGCCTGGGTCGCGAGGAGCGCGCCGCCGAGGAAGGCGAGCGGGAGCGAGCCCGTGACGGTCCGGACCAGCCGCCAGAGGAGGAGGGTGGCGAGGTAGCCGGCGGCGAGGCCGAGGACCTTCGCGGAGACGATCGCCGCCGTCCCGTCCGGATCGCTCCCCGCCCCGAGGAGGTCCGCTCCCGCGAGGAGCCCCGCCTCGAGGAACGTCCAGAGCGGCGCGGTCGAGCAGGGGACGACCGGCTCGCCGGGGTTCGGGGCGAGGGAG
>CBRGOK010000508.1:0-3396 GCA_967798035.1 uncultured bacterium | reverse complement strand
CGAGTGCCGGAAGTGCGGGCAGTGGCTCGACGCCCTCGAGCTGCTGAACCCCCGCTGCACGATCTGCGGGACATCCCCGGAGGTGAGGGCCACCCGGCACTGGCACCTCGACCTCCCGAAGCTCTGCCGGGAGAGGATCGGGCCCTGGTTCGAGTCGAAGCTGCGCCGCTCGAGGGAGGACTCCCCCGCCGCCGGGACCTGGAAGGAGAACGTCGCCTCCTTCGTCGCGAACATGCTGGCGGACCTGAAGCCGCGGCCGATCACGCGGGACCTGCGCTGGGGCGTCCCCGTGCCGCTGCCGGAGGCGGAGGGGAAGGTCCTCTACGTCTGGTTCGACGCCCCGATCGGGTACATCTCGGCCACGGCGGAATGGCTCGAGAGGAGCGGGAGGGATCCCGGGACCTGGAAGGAGTGGTGGCTCGCGCGCGAGGACACCCGGATCGTCCACTTCATCGGGAAGGACAACATCGGGTTCCACACCGTCGTCTTCCCCGCGATGCTCCACGGGCAGGGGACGGCGTTCGGGGGGCCGCTCGCGCTCCCCTGGAACGTCCCGGCGATGGAGTTCCTCAACCTGGAGGGGGAGAAGTTCTCGACGAGCGGGGGGTGGTACGTCCCCCTCGAGGAGTTCTTCGAGCGCTACACCGCCGACTCGATCCGCTGGACGCTGCTCCAGAACCTCCCGGAGACGGCGGACGCGGAGTTCACCTGGGCCGACTTCCAGCGGCGCGTGAACGGCGAGCTGGCCGACGTCGTCGGGAACCTCGCCTCCCGGGTCCTCCGGTTCATCGAGACGCACTTCGACGGCCGCGTCCCGCGGACGCAGGGGGACCCCGACCCGGGTGAAGGGGAAGCCCTGGGGTCGGTGGCGCGGCTCGTCCACCGGGGGATCGCCCCCGCCCTCGACGCCTTCCGCTTCCGCGAGGCGGCCGGGCAGTGGCTCGCCGTCGCCCGGCAGGGGAACCAGCTCTTCGACTACCAGCGCCCCTGGGCCCACATCCGCGACCGCAAGGGGCGGGCCGCCCACACGCTCGCCGCCTGCGTGCGGATCCTCGAGGTGCTCGCGGCCACGGGATCCCCCTTCCTCCCCGACCTCTCCGAGCGCCTGTGGAAGATGCTCGGGGTGGACGAGGAGAAGCGTCCGCGCGCCTGGCCGAGGGAGGACCTCTCCGACCTCCCCGACCTCCACGGCAAGCGGATCGGCCACGTCGAGAACCTCTTCCGCAAGATCGAGGACGCCGAGATCGCCGCCGAGAACGAGCGGCTCCGGGAGCGCGCCCGTGCGGTCGCCTCCGGAGGAAAGGTCCCCGTGCCGAACGAACCCGTGCCCGCCCCTTCCGTCCCCCCGCCGCCCGCGGCGGGAGGCCCCGAGATAACCTACGAGGACTTCCTCCGCCTCGACCTGCGGGTCGGGCGGATCGCCCTCGCCGAGAGGGTTCCGAAGGCCGACCGGCTCCTGCGCCTCGAGGTGGAGATCGAGGGCTCGGGCGAGAAGCGCCAGGTCCTCGCGGGGATCGCGAAGGTCTACGATCCGGCGACCCTCGTCGGGCGCCGGGTCGTCGTCCTCGCGAACCTCGCGCCGAAGAAGATGATGGGCCTCGAGTCGAGGGGGATGGTGCTCGCCGCCGAGGGGCCCGAGGGGCCGTGCCTCCTCCAGCCCGACCGCGAGGTCGCCGTCGGCGCGAAGGTGAAGTAGGCGGGGGGGCCGGGGTCAGACGGAGGCCCGCAGCCCCCGGCCCGCGCGGAAGGTCACCGTCCGGCTCGCCTCGATCCGGATCGCCTCCCCGGTCTTCGGATTGCGCCCCATCCGCGCCTTGCGGTTGCGCACCGAGAAGGTGCCGAATCCGACGATCGAGACGCCCCGGTCCTTCCGGAGGCCCTTGGCGATGGCGCCGAGGACCGTCCCGACGACGACCTCGGCCTTCACGCGCGAAGTCCCGATCTCCGTCGCGACGAGTTCGACGAGTTGGCTCTTGTTCAAGCGGGGAGGATCTCCAGGGGTCCTTCGCCGGGAGCCGCGCGGAGACGACGGCCGCGCGGTGCCGGCCATGGATTCCTCGGTTCCTCCGGGCCCGGAATTGCCCGGAATCCCGCCCGGAGGTGGCGTCCTAGGCGGGCTTGCGGATCGAGCCCCTGCGGAGACAGTCCGTGCACAGGCGCACCCGACGGACGGTTCCCCCCACGATCGCTCGAACTCTCTGGAGGTTGGGCCTGTACCGGCGCTTCGACCGGCCAGTGACGCGCCTTCCCACGCCCCCCTTCTTCTTGGCCAGACCCCGGCGGGTGACGTGGTTCCCCACCCGCGTGCGCTTGCCGCAGAGGTCGCAGATCCGGGCCATGGAAGGATCCGGGGGAAGACGTTCCCCCCGAAGACGGGCGGGAGTCTAGTCCTCGGCGACCCGAGGGTCAATCGCGGTAGATGTCGTCGAGCGCGCTCTTCGCGGACTGCCCGAAGCCGGCCTCGAGCACCTCGGGGGCGGTCCGGCGGTTGCGCATCTCCTCGAAGACGGTCGCGAGCCGCCGGGCGGCCTCCCCGGCATAGAGCTTCACCATCCCGAGCGTCGTCTTCTCGTCGAAGATCACGGCGAAGAGCGTCCGATCCTCCACCCGCGCGAGGTGCATCTGGGTGCGCTGGCCCTGCTGGGTCATCCCCGCGAACTGCTCCTCCCCGACGAGGCGCGCCATCTCGCGCGTGGCGGCGAACGTCCCCGCCGCCAGCGCTCCCAGCGTCTCCACGTCGAGGCGCAGGTCCTGCCCGCGCCGGGTGATCACGCGTCCCGTCCGGTCGACGAGGAACGAGAGGCGGGCGGAGGAGAGCCGGAGGAACTCGTCGAGGAGGCGGTTCATCCGCTCGACGTCCTCGGCATACAGGACGAGGCTCGAGTCGCCAGGGGGTTGCTGCCGCGTCATCGCAAGCCTCCTCGGGTTTCGGCGCTAGCGCAGCAGCAGGAAGACCCCGAAGGCCGCCGCGGTCACGAGGGCGCCGAACACGGCGGCGTAGACGACGTTCGACCGTCCCCCCCCCTTCGCCTTCACGGCGGGAGCGGGGGCGGGAGCGGCGGGACGGACAGCCTGGACCGCGGGCGCGGCGGGCCGCGTCGCGCGAACCAGGGGAGGACGGGCGACGCCCGGCCTGGGGGCGACGGCCCGAGGGGGGTGGGCGCCCGCTCGCGGGGCGCTCCCGGTCGCGTGCCCCTCGCCCCGGACCATCGGCGAGGGGGGCGGCGACGGCGGGGGCGCGACCGACATCGGCGGGGAGGCGGCCGGCGCGCCGAGGCCCATCCCCGACTCGCGCGGCGGGCTCCCGCCCTCGATCGGCATCGCGAACCGGGTGAAGCGACCTCCGCCGGCCGCGGCGACGGGGCCCGCGCCCGACGGCGCGGGAGCGGCCTGGGC
>CBRGOK010000507.1:0-3402 GCA_967798035.1 uncultured bacterium | reverse complement strand
CGATGGAGGGCGCCCTCCGCAAGGTCGAGGCGGGCCTCGGCCGCACCTACCCGATCGTCGTCGACGCTGAACGCCTGACCTCGACCAAGACGATCCGCTCCCTCAACCCCTCCGATCCCGATCAGGTCGTCGGGACCTTCGCCTCTGCGACCGCGGAGCAGGCGGAGGCGGCGATCCGCGCCGCGGACGCGGCCTTCCCGGCCTGGAGCGCGACCCCTCCCGACCAGCGCTCGGAGATCCTCTTCCGCGCCGCCTCGAAGATGCGCGACCGGAAGCACGAGTTCTCCGCCTGGATGGTCTTCGAGGTGGGGAAGTCCTGGGCGGAAGCCGACGCGGACACGGCCGAGGCGATCGACTTCCTCGAGTTCTACGCTCGCGAGAACCTCCGCTGGTCGCAGCCCCAGCCGACCACGCCCGTCCCGGGCGAGCGCAACGAGCTCGTCTACATCCCCCTCGGCGTCGGCGCCGTCATCCCTCCCTGGAACTTCCCCCTCGCGATCCTCGTCGGGATGTCGTCCGCCGCGATCGTCACGGGGAACACAGTCGTCCTCAAGCCCTCGAGCGACTCCCCGGCGATCGGCTGGCAGTTCTTCTCCCTCCTCGAGGAGGCTGGGCTTCCCAAGGGCGTCTTCAACTTCGTCCCTGGCTCCGGATCCGTCGTCGGCGAGTCGTTCGTCCGCCACCCCCGCACCCGCTTCATCGCCTTCACCGGATCGAAGGAGGTGGGCCTCGGCATCTCCGAGCGGTCCTCGGGCGCCGCGCCCGGGCAGATCTGGATCAAGCGCACGATCCTCGAGATGGGCGGGAAGGACGCGATCGTCGTCGACCGTGATGCCGACCTCGACGCCGCGGTCGAGGGGGTGGCCGTCTCCGCCTTCGGCTTCCAGGGGCAGAAGTGCTCGGCCTGCTCCCGGGCGATCGTCGACGAGAAGGTCTACGACGCCTTCGTCGAGAAACTCCGCGCCCGCGTCGCGAAGATCCGGGTCGGCAACCCCCGCGAGGCCGACACCTGGATGGGGCCGGTCGTGAACGAGGGCGCCCTGAAATCCATCTCCGAGTACATCGCCATCGGCCAGAAGGAGGGCCGCCTGATCTCCGGCGGCAACCGGATCGACCGGAAGGGGTACTTCCTCGAGCCGACGGTCATCGCCGATCTCTCCCCCAAGGCGCGCCTCTCCCAGGAGGAGATCTTCGGGCCCGTCCTCGCCGTCATCCGCGCGAAGGACTACGACGACGCCCTCGCGATCGCCAACGGCACCGAGTTCGGCCTGACCGGTGCCGTCTACACGAAGGACCCCGCCAAGATCGAGAAGGCCGCGCGGACCTTCCACGTCGGGAACCTCTACATCAACCGCAAGTGCACGGGCGCGCTCGTCGGCGCCCACCCCTTCGGCGGCTTCAACATGTCGGGGACCGACAGCAAGGCCGGCGGCCGCGACTACCTCGGCCTGTTCCTCCAGGCGAAGTCGATCGCCCGCAAGCTCTAACGGGCTGGTGCCGCTCCGGACCTCGCCGGTCTCCGGGATCCCGTCCGATCGACCGGGCGACGCCGGATCGCCGCCCTAGGGATCGGAGGAGGACCGTCACCTCCGCGGCGAGGAACGGCCTCCTCGCCGCGAGGCGGGCAGCGCGGGAGGGTCGCCGGGGGCGATCGGGTCCGCCCCGCGGCGCCCTAGATCGGCTCGCAGTCGGTCCAGGTCCGGCCGTCCTTGCACAACCACTTTGTGCAGAGCATCGGGGGAACGTGGGTCGAGTCGATCCACTGGTTGATGACCACGCAGTCTTCCGGGGCCTCCCCTCCAGTCGCGGGAACCGTCGGCTGGGATCGCGCCTCCGGCGACAGGCCGCCGGGCATCGTGAGGGAGGCCGGGACGGCCCTGTCGGGGCCTTGCGAGATCCTCTCGGCGTCCGCACGTCCGGGAACCGAAGGGCCTTCGGTAGCGAGGGCGAGGGGGAGGGCCGCGAGGAGAGGGAGCGAACCGACGAGCAGCTTGCGCGCGCGCAACATCGAGGACTCCTTTGCATCGTTCCGGCGGTGATCCTGTAAGCCGGAGCGAGCGCAGCGCCGAACGCGCGCGGACGTTCGCGGGGATCGAAGGCGCCGAAACTCGGGGACGAGTCCCTTCGTCCCGCTGCGCCGGTTCCTCCCGCTCAGGGAGGCGGGTTCGGATCGGGATGCTCCTCGAGTGGAGCCGGCCCGGCCGGGTGCAGGCCCCCTCAGACTGCGGGAGGCGCGACAGCCTTCACATGGGCCGCATCGACCGGGGCTACGCGGTGATTGGTCGGATCACGGGCGGAAAGCCTTCGCGCACCGAAAGCCCCTGAAGCTGGTCGCTGTCTCTGGATCTGCCGGGTAGCGACTGAGGCAGCTCCCGGCGCGGTAGCACGCTCCTCCCCGGACGACGCGGTCTGAAGGGCTTCCGGTCCGGCTGTTGTTGGCGCGCATCGTCCATCGGTCCCAAGTCCATTCCTCGGCGTTGCCGATCATGTCGACCAACCCGCTGCGCGTCGCGTCCCGTGGAAAGCTGCCGACCGGAAGCACGGTACGCGTCACCTTGACCGGCATCGACTCCGTCGGGGCGAACGCATCCGCACGCGCATCGTCGGGCTCGTTGCCCCACGAATACAGGAGTCCTTCCTCCCCGCGGCAGGCCGCCTCCCATTCCCTCTCGGTCGGGAGCCTCTTCCCCGCCCATTCGGCGAAGGCGAGAGCCTCTAACCAGGTGATGAAGGTGACCGGCATGTGCGGTTCGGAGCGTCGCACTGCACGGGACGTCTCCCAGCGCTCCGGAGGGGGAGTCCCGGTCGCCTGGAGGTACTCCAGGTAGGCCGCGTTGGTCACTTCGGTCTTGTCGAGGTAGTACGCATCCGATCGGACGCTCTGGCCGGTAAGGATGTCCCGGTTCGGAGATTCGCCGCCAATCGTGTAGGTACCCTCCGCGATGAGGACCATGTCCCGGATCACCTCCTCCGTGGGCCGGATCGTCGTGGACACGCGATAGCGTTTCTTCTCCCGGGTGACGAAGAGTGTTCTTTCCGCGTAGCCGCGACCAGGAATCTCGATCAGCAATCGGTAGGTCCCAAGCGGGAAGTACCGTTCCGGGATCGGAGTCTGGCCGAGGGACTCCGCCTCCGTGAACTCCCCCGTGGACTCGTCGACCCGATACTTGGTGACGAGGGCGTTTCGCGGCTCGGACTCGATTTCGACGGCGAAGATCCCGTGAGCGTCCTTGAGGAGGGCCTCTACCTCCGGAAACTGCCCGTGGGTCCGCAGACCCTCGAGGACAGATGCGGCCTCGGGAGGAGCCGATTCCCCTCCCCGGGCCAGCACCTCCCTCGCCCGCGCCATGCCTCCGGCGACGAGCTCCTCGATTCTCGCCTCCGCGTGGCCCTTTCCGCTCC
>CBRGOK010000506.1:0-3412 GCA_967798035.1 uncultured bacterium | reverse complement strand
CGCCCGGCCGGCCCCGGCGCCCGCCCCGGCGAGGGCGGCGACCTCGACCGCCGCGCGCCCCGCCCCGCGACCCGAGGCGCGGAGGGCGCCGGAACCCGCGCGCCACCCCCATCCGATCCCCGGCAAGACGGAGCGGGATCCGATCATCTTCTTCGGCTGGATCGCCGCCGCCGTCCTCATCATCGTCGGCGGGGGGATCGTCTTCGTCATCAAGGGGAAGAAGGACCGGGAGCGCCAGGCCTTCGAGGTGCGCGAGGCGAAGCTGCACGAGGTCCTGACCAAGCTGCGGTCCCTCGATCCCGCGGTCGAGGCCCAGGCCGCGGAGGGGAAGAGGTTCGCGGAGGAGAAGCAGGACGTCTGGAGGGGCACCGAGATCGAGGCGGAGGTCGAGAGCCTCGTCTCCCGGTTCGCCATCAGCCTCGAGATCAACAAGGAGAAGAAGGATCTGCGGGACCGGCTCGCGAACCTCGAGGAGAAGCTGAAGAACCCCCAGTCGGTGTCGGTCGAGGAGATGCGCGAGATCCGGCGCAAGCTCGAGGAGCTCGACCTGCAGAAGGACAAGGTCGGCCCGGAGTTCGTCGCCTCCGTCGGCCAGTTGCGCAACAGCTTCGGGCGCGTCTACGCGACGCGGCTGCGCGACGACGCGAAGTCCTTCGCCGCGGCGAACCCCGACAAGGGGCTCGGCTCCCTCGCCCGCTACAAGGACGCGGAGGACGAGATCTACAAGCTCTTCGAGAGCGCGTACACCGCGCGCCTGGAGGAGGCGAAGGAGTTCTTCGAGGAGCAGTACCGGGGGATCCAGGCGGAGGGGGACGCGCTCTGCGCGAGCGTCTTCACGCCGGAGATGGTCGAGCGGACCCCCTGGAAGAACCTCCTCACGAGCGACTTGACGAAGGAGTGGGTCGCCAGCTCCGTCGAGGGCTTCTCCTGGCGGATCGAGCGGGAGGCCCTCCGGATCGAGGGGCCCGCCAAGGGGTCGGGGAAGAAGGGGATCCTCTCGATCGGGGACCGGGAGAAGTGGCGCGACTTCGTCCTGGAGTTCGAGGTCACCTTCGAGTCGGGCGAGATCGAGCTCTTCGTCCGGCTCGGCGCGCACGCGGACCGGCGGGCCATGAGCGTCTCCATGGCGGTGGGCCCCGACTTCACCGCGGGGGCGCCCTACAGCTGCGAGCTCATCTGCATCGGGAACAAGTTCAGCCTCAAGATCGGGGACCAGCCGGCGTTCGAGCAGGAGATCCCCTGGACGGTCTCCCGCAAGGGCTCGGTCGGCATCGTCGTCGACGAGGAGACGAAGGTCCGGTTCTCCAAGATGAGGGTCCGGGTCCTGCGCTAGGCCGCTCGCGATCGCGAATCCACGCGCCGACCCCCGGGGACGGACGGTCCCCGGGCGGCGCGAATCTCTCGGGAGGGCAAGGAGTCCATGCTTTCGACGATTCTCCACTTGTCGGCAGGATCCCAGGCGAAGAAGGGCGGAGATGCGAGCCTCGTCCTCCCCGACCTCGGCGCCGTGGAATTCCTCGGGCTGAAGGGCTCCACGCTCCTCGCCTTCGGGATCGGGGTCTGCCTCCTCGGGATGGTCTTCGGGCTCGCGATCTACCGGAGGCTGCGGGCCCTGCCGGTCCACGCCGCGATGCGGGAGATCTCGGAGCTGATCTACGAGACCTGCAAGACCTACCTCCTCACGCAGGTGAAGTTCATCCTGATCCTCGAGTGCTTCATCGGGGCGATCATCGTCGTCTACTTCGGGGCGCTGCGGCACTTCGAGGCGGCGAAGGTCGTGACGATCCTCGCCTTCAGCCTCGTCGGGATCGCCGGCTCCTCCCTCGTCGCGTGGTTCGGGATGCGCGTCAACACCTTCGCGAACTCGCGGACCGCCTACGCGAGCCTCGCCGGGATGCCCTTCCCCCTCTACGCGATCCCCCTCCAGGCGGGGATGAGCATCGGGATGCTCCTCATCTCGACGGAGCTCCTGATCATGCTCGGGATCCTCCTCTTCGTCCCGCGGGACTACGCGGGGCCCTGCTTCATCGGCTTCGCCATCGGGGAGTCGCTCGGGGCGGCGGCGCTCCGGATCGCGGGGGGGATCTTCACGAAGATCGCGGACATCGGCTCCGACCTGATGAAGATCGTCTTCAAGATCAAGGAGGACGACGCGCGCAACCCCGGCGTGATCGCCGACTGCACGGGGGATAACGCGGGCGATTCGGTGGGGCCGACGGCCGACGGCTTCGAGACCTACGGGGTGACCGGGGTCGCCCTGATCACCTTCATCCTCCTGGCGATCGGCGAGGCGACCGCCGGTCGCGCCTACGAGGCGGTCCAGGTCCAGCTCCTCGTCTGGATCTTCGCGATGCGCATCCTGATGATCGTCGCGAGCGGCCTCTCCTACTGGATCAACGACGCCTTCGCGCGCGCCCGCTACGGCTCCTCCGAGCGGATGAACTTCGAGGCCCCGCTCACCTCCCTCGTCTGGATCACGTCGGGCGTCTCGATCGCGCTCACCTACGCCGCCTCCTTCCTCCTCGTCCGCGACCTCGGCGACGGCTCCCTCTGGTGGAAGCTCTCGACGATCATCACCTGCGGCACGATCGCCGGGGCGGTCATCCCCGAGATCGTGAAGGTCTTCACCTCGACGAAGAGCGCCCACGTCCAGGAGACGGTGACCGCCTCGCGCGAGGGGGGGGCCTCCCTCAATGTCCTCGCGGGCCTCACGGCGGGCAACTTCAGTGCGTACTGGCTCGGGCTCACGATCGCCGTCCTCATGGGGGCGGCCTACCTGATCAGCTCTCAGGGGCTCGGGGACCTGATGTTGGCCCCCGCGGTCTTCGCCTTCGGCCTCGTCGCGTTCGGCTTCCTCGGGATGGGCCCCGTCACGATCGCCGTCGACTCCTACGGCCCGGTCACGGACAACGCCCAGTCGGTCTACGAGCTCTCCCTCATCGAGGAGGTCCCGGGCGTGAAGGAGGAGGTCCGCCGCGCGACCGGCCGGGAGGTCGACTTCAAGAAGGCGAAGGAGCTCCTCGAGGAGAACGACGGGGCGGGGAACACCTTCAAGGCGACCGCCAAGCCGGTCCTCATCGGGACGGCCGTCGTCGGCGCGACGACGATGATCTTCTCGATCGTCATGCTCCTGACGGAGGGGCTGAAGCCCGAGCACCTGCACAACCTCTCCCTTCTCCACCCCCCGTTCCTCCTCGGGCTGATTCTCGGGGGGGCCATGATCTACTGGTTCACGGGGGCCTCGATCCAGGCCGTCTCGACGGGGGCCTACCGCGCCGTCGAGTTCATCAAGAAGAACATCCGGCTCGAGGGGGCGGCGAAGGCCTCGATCGCCGACAGCAAGCGGGTCGTCGGGATCTGCACCCAGTACGCGCAGAAGGGGATGTTCAACATCTTCCTCGCCGTCTTCTTC
>CBRGOK010000505.1:0-3421 GCA_967798035.1 uncultured bacterium | reverse complement strand
AGATGAGGGCCGCATGGGCGGGGCTCGACCGGGCGAGCCCCTCGAGGAAGAAGAGCTGGTTGAGGGGGACGGCGAGCAGGCCGAGGAGGACGATCCGGCCCAGATCCGTCCGCGGCGGCCGGCGCCACCCCTCGAGGCCGAGGAGCGCGAGGAAGGCGGCGGCGGCGATCGCGAAGCGCATCGTCGCGGTCGTCCACGGGTCGATCTCGACCAGCGTGCGCTTCGCCGCGAGGTAGGTCGCCGCGGCGAGGAAGACCTGGAGCGAGAGCGCGGCGAGCGCCCCGCGGCGTCCCTCCCTCACGAGGGGCGGGTCTCCCCTCGGAGCGCGATCGCCGCCCCGGCGAAGATCAGGCCGGCGGCGAGGAAGAGATGGGCGCGGATCGGCTCGCCGAAGAAGACCGCCCCCCAGATCGAGGCGAGGACCGCCTCCCCGCACCCGGCGAGGTTGACGACGTGGACGGGGAAGTGCCGGACCGCGCGGTTGTACATTCCGTGGCCCGCGACGTGCGGGCCCACGGCGAGGAGGAGGAGCCACGGAGCATCGGGGGCGGGGAAGCGCAGCGAGCCGTGGAGGGCGAGGCCGACGAGGGCGACGCCGGCGGCGGCCGTCGCGCTGACGACGAAGAAGTAGCGCAGGAGCGGCCAGCGCGTGCGGATCCCCCTCCCGAGGACGAGGTAGGCCGCGGCCAGGGCGGCGCCGAGGAGGGAGAGGAGGTTCCCCTTGAGCGTGCCCGGCTGCCGGGTGAAGTCCCCCCCCGTCAGGAAGGCGACGCCGCCGAAGGCGAGGCCGATCGCGAGGGCCGTCCGCGCCGAGGGCTTTTCCTTCAGGAGGAGGGTCGAGAGGAGGGCGGCGAAGATCGGCTGGGTCGTGACGAGGAGGGTCGAGGAGGCGAGGGAGGTGTGCTCGAGGGACTCGAACCAGGAGACGAAGTGGAGCGCGAGGAGGCTCCCGGCGACGAGGACCGTGGGGAGGACCCTCCCGCCGAAAGGGGCGGGGCCCGCGGCGCCGGCGGCCGGCGCGGGAGTGCGGTCGCGCAGGACGAACGGGAGGAGGATCCCGCAGGCGAAGGTGACTCTCCAGAAGGAGACGACCGACGCCGGGGATTCGCAGAGCCGGAAGAGCACCCCCGCCCACGAGACGGCGAAGACGCCGAGCGCGAGGGAGACGACGGGTCCGGGGGTGCGCAGTTTCACGCCCGGGGCCGGGTTCCGCGCGCGCGAGGAGGGGGAGGGATCCGTTCCCGGACGACGCGGCCCATGGCGCGCGGAGTTTACGGGCGCGGCCGTCCGATCTCGCGCCCCGCGCCGGTACACTCGCGCCCCCCATGGGGACCATCGTCCGAGCCGCCGTCGCCCAGATCGCCCCCGTCGTCCTCGACGGCGACGCCACGGTCGAGAAGGTCTGCGACTGGATCCGCCGGGCGGGGCGCGAGGGGGCGGCCGTGGTCGCCTTCCCCGAGACGATTGTCCCGACCTACCCCGTCTGGTGCGACGCCGGTCCCTTCTCCCGCTGGGACAGCCCCGCGGCGAAGGACCTCCACGCGCGCCTGATCGAGGGGTCGGTCGAGGTCCCCTCGGACCGCAGCCGGCGGATCTCGGCCGCGGCGAAGGAGGCGGGCGTCGTCGTCTCGATCAGCGTGAACGAGCGCGATCCGCGCGGGCGCACCCTGTGGAACGCGCTCCTCCTCTTCGACGCCGACGGCCGCCTCCTCCTCCACCACCGCAAGCTCGTCCCGACCTTCGGCGAGCGCCTCGTCTGGGCGCAGGGGGACGCCGCGGGCCTCGACGCCGCGGCGACCGCGGCGGGGAAGGTCGGGGGCCTCGTCTGCTTCGAGCACTGGATGCCCGCTCCCCGCCAGGCGCTCCACGACGCCGGGGAGGAGATCCACGCCGCGGCCTGGCCGCACCTGCGGGAGATGTACCTGGTCGCGAGCCGGCACTACGCCTTCGAGGGGCGCTGCTTCGTCCTCGCCGCCGGCGCCGTCCTCCGCCGCCGCGACCTCGAGCGGGCGGGGATCCCCCTCGCCGAGTTCTGGCGCGAGGAGGACCTCTCCGACCCGATCCTTTTCGGCGGGAGCGCGATCGTCGCGCCCGACGGGAAGGTGATCGCCGGGCCGGCGCCGGCCGAGGAGACCCTCCTCCTCGCGGACCTCGACCTCGCCGCGACGCGAGGCGAGTCGCTCTCCCTCGACACCGGCGGTCACTACGCGCGCCCCGACCTCTTCCGGCTGGCGGTGGACCGGCGCCGGACGGGGACCACCACCCTCCCCTCGACCGGCGCATCCTGATCCGGCCCCGTCCGGTCCCCTGCCCGGACGGGTATCCTCCGATCCCGCACGTCCCGTCCCCCGGCGGGCGACTCCCGGACGGGAGGAGAATCCTTCGCGTGAACGCGCTCCTGCGGACCCCGAGAAGCATCCCCCTCCTCGTCGTCCGCGTCACCGCTGGCGCGGTGATGCTCCCGCACGGGCTCCAGAAGACGCTGGGCCTCTTCGGGGGCTACGGCTTCTCGGGGACGATGAAGTTCTTCACGGAGACGGTCGGCGTCCCCTGGATCTTCGGGCTCCTCGCGATCCTGGCCGAATCGCTCGGGTCGCTCGGGCTGATCTTCGGAGTGTTCGCCCGCGTCGCCGCGCTCGGGGTCGGCTCCGTGATGGTTGTCGCCGTCGCGAAGGGGGGGCACCTCCAGCACGGGTTCTTCATGAACTGGGTCGGCAACCAGGCGGGCGAGGGGTTCGAGTACCACCTCCTGATGCTGGGGATGTGTCTCGCGGTCCTGATCGGCGGGGCGGGGTCCTTCTCCTACGACCGGCACGTCTCCTCGAAGCTGCCGGCCTTCCCCCCGCTCCACGCCGGGATGTGACCGATGGAACGCCCCGCCCCCGCCGCCCACCCGATCCACGAGCTCCTCGCGCGGCGCTGGAGCCCGCGCGCGTTCGACGCGCGCCCCGTCGAGCCGGCGACGCTCCGCAGCCTCCTCGAGGCCGCGCGCTGGGCCCCCTCCTCCTTCAACGAGCAGCCCTGGTCCTACCTCGTCGCGACGAAGGGGGACGCGGCGGGCTTCGAGCGGATGCTCGGGTGCCTCGTCGAGCCGAACCGCCTCTGGGCGAGCGGGGCGCCCGTCCTGATGCTCGCCGTCGCGAGCCTCCGGTTCTCCCGCAACGGGAAGGAGAACCGCCACGCCTTCCACGACGTCGGGCTCGCCACGGCGAACCTCGTCGTCCAGGCGACGGCGATGGGGCTCTTCGTCCACCAGATGGCGGGGATCCTCCCGGAGGTCGCCCGCGAGGCGTACGGGATCCCCGAGGGGCACGAGGCGGCGACCGGGATCGCGCTCGGCTACCCCGGCGATCCCGCCTCGCTCCCCGAGAAGCTCCGCCCGGCGGAGGCCGCGCCGCGGACGAGGAAGCCGATCGAGGCC
>CBRGOK010000504.1:0-3422 GCA_967798035.1 uncultured bacterium | reverse complement strand
AGGCGATGATCGCGATGATCGCGACCACGATCATGAGTTCGATCAGCGTGAATCCTCGGGACGTTCGTCTCATGTAACCCTTCCTTTTCTTCCCTCCCTAGGACGACGGCGGGCGCGCCTTTCCGACCTCCCTTGTGCCGGGGAACCCGGTCGGAAAGCCCATGCGTGCCCGCCCGCGCGCCCCCTCCGGTGCTCGGTCCGAGGATCCTCCCCCCCCGGGAAGCCTGTGGATCGAGGGCCTTCCCCATCCCTGCCCCCGCTCTCGCAGGTCTCCCCTCAAACGAAGCTCCTCGGTCCCCGGCGAGCCGCACCGGGAAAAGGCGCAGGGAAAGGATACGGACACTGTCAAGCGGCGGCTCCCCCTCAGCCGTTCGGTCCGCCCGCGGATCCGGCTCGCTCCCTCGCCACCGAGATCCGACTGGAGTCGATCATGTCGAGCCCCCGCGTCCTCCCGGTCCTCCTCCTCCTCGCCGGAGCCCCCCCGGTTCCGAACGCCGCGGTCGACGCGGCCCAGGCCGTCCCGATCGTCTCCTGGAGCCTGACGGGGGCGCTCGGCTACGCCGACGTCCACCACCTCCTCTTCGCCGACGGGACCTACCTCCTGGTCGACCACGGGGTCCTCGCCCTCGAGGCGCGCGTCGAGGGGGACCTCGTCGGGGCGATGCTGGACGCCATCCGGGGCTCGGGCTTCCCGGGGGAATGGACCCAGGAGCTGCCGCGACCCGCCCCCACGGACATCCTCGTGACGATCTCCGTCCGCGGAGGCGCCGCGAGCTACTCGTATCTGCTCGGCACGACCCCCAAGCTCCCCGAGGGGGTCGCGACCGTCGAGACTGTGTTCCAGCGGATCATGAACGCGGTCCTCGCAAGCTCGTCGTGGATCGGGGGCCCGTGATCGGGGCCGAGGGGAGAGAGAGGAAGCCGCGCCGGGCGGTGCGACGTCCGGCGCGGCGGTTTCACCCCCCGAGCGGGACGGCGCCCTGGGGAGAGGGGTCCGGCGCCGGCCCGGGCTCGCGGGGGAGGCGGTCGATGCGGAGCTGCCCGCACGCCGCCTCGGCCTCGAGCCCCTTGCTCCACCGGACGGTCGCGGGGATGCCGTGGCCGCGGAGAATCCGCGAGAACGCCTCGATGCGGTCCCGGGTCGGACGTCGGAAGGGGGACCCGGGGATCGGGTTGTAGGGGATCAGGTTCACCGTCGCCCGCGCCCCCTCGAGGAGCCGGGCGAGGGCGCGCGCCTGGTCGGGGGCGTCGTTCGTCCCGGCGAGGAGGACGTACTCGAACGTCGGCTCGCGCCCGGTCGTCGCGAAGTAGGCCCGGGCCCCCTCGACGATCGAGGCGAGGGGGATCCGCGCCATCGTCGGGATGAGGCGCCCGCGCGTCTCGTCGTCCGCCGCGTGGAGCGAGACCGCGAGGTTGTAGGGCGTCCCGGCGGCCGCCAGGCGCCGGACGCGGTCGGGATACCCCACCGTCGAGATCGTGATCCTCCTCGCCCCGAGCCCGAACCCGCGGGGGTCGCGGACGACCTCGAGGGCGGCGAGGAGCGCCTCGAGGTTGAGGGTCGGCTCGCCGATCCCCATGACGACGGCCCGCGAGACGGGGCGGGAGGGTCGGGCCTCCGCGCGGCCGTGGAGGAACTGCTCGACGATCTCCGGGGCCGAGAGGTTGCGGACGATGCCGGCGAGGCCGCTCGCGCAGAAGCGGCAGCCGACGGGGCAGCCGACCTGCGTCGAGACGCACAGGGTCGCTCCCCCCCGCCCCGGGATCACGACGGTCTCCACCGCGTTGCCGTCGCGCAGCCGCAGCAGGAGGCGCACGGTCCCGTCGGGGGCGGCGCTGCGCTCCGCGACGCTCGAGGCGAGGGGGACGAGGAGGCCCTCGAGAGAGGGGAGGAGGCTCCTCGGGAGGTCGGTCATCTCCGCGAAGGTCCTCGCTCCGCGCCGGAGGATCCAGGCCCGGATCGAACGGGCGTGGAAGGGCTTTCCCCCGGCGCGGAGGACGATCTCCTCGAGCGCCTCGGGGTGGAGCTCGAGGACGGAGGGGGGTCCGGCGGCCCGGGGCATCGGAGGGACTCTACCGGAGCGGGACCCGGAAGGCCGGGACGGCTCAGCGCGCGGCGGCGAGGTCCCGTCGCAGCGACGCGGCGATCTCCCCCGCGACGCGCTTCGCCTCCTCCAGGCTCGGGGGATTCGCTCCCCCGACGCCGGCGTGGCCGCCGCCGCCGAAGCGCTCGCAGAGGGCCCCCACGTTCGCCCGCACCGCGGGGGCGTTCCAGGGGTTCTCCCCGGCGGTGACGTGGAACCCCGAGCGGGTCGGGATGACGCCCACGGCGTAGACCGCCTCGGGGTGGTGGTAGAAGGGGGCGAACCGCTCCCGCCGGATCCGGTCGGAGGAGGCGTCGTAGAGGACGACCCCCGCGTCGGTCGAGAGGACGGTCTGGGGGAACTCGGCGAGGGCGCGGTCGCGGTTGCGGCAGGCCCTCGCGTGCATCTTCTCGATCGCGGGATCGCCCGCCGTCTCCGCCAGGTCGCGGTCGATCAGGCGCTCGACGAGGACGTCGGACCAGTCGGCGTGCGGTGCGACCGTGAGGGCGCGGACGAGGCGGTAGGCGGGGACGTCCCCGAACAGGGCGTCCTCGACGCTCGGGTAGCGCGCGGCGTCGATCCGGTCCGACCAGCGCCCGATGTCGTCGAACCGCTCCGGGGGGGAGGTCCCCCAGCGCTCCCGGGCCTGGCGGAGGATGACGGGGGGGCAGGAGAGCGCGCTCGGGTCGAAGCGCCAGCGGTCGCTCTCCCGGTACGCGGCCCGCAGCTCCTCGTCGAGGAAGGTCGTCGGGTGATGGTCGAACCAGTAGGCGGCGGCGGGGTGGAAGTGGAAGTCGACGATCGCGAACTCCTCCCCCTCGCCGAAGGTGCGCCAGTCGCGTCGCCGGTCGTAGTTGATCCCCTTCCAGCGCAGGTCCGAGCGCCCGAAGTGCTCGCGAAGGCACCAGGCGAGGAGCGCCGCGGAGCAGATCCCGTCGAAGTCGCGGTGGTAGTGGATCGTGAGCGGCAAGGGGGGCCCCCCTCCCGGCTACGCGGTCTTCTTCGCGACCTCTCCGCCGGGGAGGAGGGAGAGGGCCGTCTTCTTGGCGACGACCTCCGGGGTGACGACGAAGCGCGATCCCCCCCCCTTCGTGGGGAGCTCGTAGAGGACGTCGAGGAGCATGTCCTCGAGGATCGCCCGCAGGGCGCGGACCCCCGTCTCGCGCTTCATCGCCAGGTCCGCGACCGCCTCCAGCCCCTCGCGCGTGAACTCGATCTTCGCCCCCTCCATCCCGAAGAAGGCCTCGTACTGGCGGACGAGCGCGTTCTTCGGCTCGACGAGCACCCGGATCAGCTCGTCGCGCCCGAGCGGGTCGAGGACCGCCACGACCGGGAGGCGCC
>CBRGOK010000503.1:0-3429 GCA_967798035.1 uncultured bacterium | reverse complement strand
AGGTTCGGAACCCCCTGGCGGGACGGGCTCGTCCGGGACGGGCTCGCCGAACCGAATCGAGTCGACATGGACCAGGCGGGCGAGCGGATCGCCATGCCGACCCGGTTCCTCACCCGCGAGGAGGTCCTGCGGGCCAAGAAGCGCGCGATCCGCTCCTTCTATCTCCGGCCGTCGTACCTCGCGCGCCGCCTCCTCGCGCTGCGCACCCTCCACGAGGCGCGCTCGCAGGTCGCCGAGGGGTTCGCGCTCCTCGCACGCAATCGCGGATAGCCTCCCTCCCCCCTGACGTCCCCTCCCCCGCGCCGCCCGGATCGCGCCGACGCCGCCCGCGGCGCGCTCTTCGTCGCCGCCCTCCTCTCCCTCGCCTACGCCGACGCGCTCGTCGGCGGGAAGGCGCTCGCCCCGAGCGTCGGCCTCCCGGGGGTTCTCCCGACAGGGCCGGTCGGCGCGCGGGCTCCCGCGCCGCCGGCGCCGTACGCCGACATCTCGGCCGCCTTCATCGACGAGCCGCTCGCCTCCGTCGTTTCGGACGCCTGGGCGCGCGGGGAAGCGCCCCTCTGGAATCCCTACAACGGCTGCGGGTCCCCGCTCCTCGCGAGCATGCAGCCGGCCCCGCTCTCTCCGCTGCGCCTCCCGGCCTTCCTCTTCCCGGCCAACCCCCTCGCCCTCGACCTCGGCTACCTCCTCCGTCTCTTCGTCGCGGGATGGTTCACCTTCCTCTTCCTGCGAGGTCGCGGGATCGCGCAGGCCGGGGCCTGCGCGGGGGCGGCCGCCTTCGCGCTCACCGGGTACCTGACCCTCCATCTCCCGATGCACCACCTCGGCGTCGAGGTGTGGCTCCCCGCCGCCTGTTTCGCCATCGACCGGGCCCTCGCGAGCGTGACTCGCTCGTCTCTCCTCGGTGTCTTCCTCGTCGCCTGGGCCGCCGGCGTCGGCGGGAATCCCCAGGCGGCCCTCCTCCTCTACGCCTTCACGGCCGCCCTCGGACTGTCCCAGGCGCGGCGCTTCGGATTCGGCTCCCTCCTGCGGGTGGGAATTGCAGCCCTCCTCGGGGCGCTCGCGGCCTCCCCGGCCCTCCTCCCCGCCATCGAGTACATCCGCCGGTCCTCGAGCCCCCACGATCACCTCCCCGGCCTCGACCACTTCAAGCCGGGCGCCCTCCTCGGGGCCTTCGTGCCTGGAGCCTGCCGCGCGAGCGCGCCCCTGGGAGGAGTCTCCCCCTACGCTCCGTTCCCGATCGGGGCGGCGGTCGGCGCCCTGGCGGTCTTCGGGATCTCCCGCCGCGAGACGCGACTGCCGTCGCGGGCCTTCGCCGTGGCGGCCCTCCTCTATCTCCTGCAGGCCTTCGGCGCCCCGGTCGTCTCGGAGGCGATCGGAGGACTCCCGCTCCTGAGCGAGACGCGGATCTACAAGTACGGAGCCTCCCCCTTCGCCTTCGCCGCCGCCTGCCTCGCGGCTCTGGGAGTGGACCGGCTCGCGCGGGCGCGGCCCCGCGCGGCCCTGGCGGCGGCCGCGCTCGTCCCCCTCGAGCTCGTCCTCGCCGTGCCCCGAACCCGTCCCGGGCGCGTCGAGCCGTTGACCGCAGCCCCCTACCTCGACTTCCTCCGGCGCCAGGAGGGGCCGTTCCGGACCTTCGGGATCCTCGGCGCCCTCCCCCCGAACGTGAACGCCCCCTTCGGGATCGAGGACGTGCGCATCCACGAGGGGATCCTCGACGCCCGCTTCGACCTCTACCGGAGGCGCTTCCTCGACCGCAACGGCCTCGACCCCTTCTTCGACGGCTCGGACATCGGCGAGTGGACGAAGGCGGACTACGCGGCGGGGATCGCGGAGGCCCGCCGGTTCCTGAGCCATGCGCTCCTCGAGGACGCGGCGGAGCGGACTCCGACCGCGCTCGACCTCGCCTCGGAGGAGAGCATGCGGTACTTCGACCTCCTCAACGTCCGCTTCGTCCTCTTCGGACCGGATCAATTCGCCGCCGCCCGCGTCCTGGCGGCGAAGATCCCCGAGCGCTATCGCGTGGTCCACGACCCCGGCGCGTCGTGCGCGGACCTCCTCGTCCTCGAGAACCTCCGCGCGTACCCCCGCGCCTGGCTCGTCGAGCGCGCCCGGGCCGTCGCCTCCCCTGCGGAAGCCGCCGACGTCCTGGTGGAGGAGGCGATCGACCTTCGCCGGGAGGCGGCCGTCGAAGGCCCCGCGCTTCCCGCGCCGGTCGACCCGACCGCGGGTCCCGGGGGCGGGGTTCGCTTCCTCGAACGGGGGGAGCGCTCCTCCCTCCTCGAGGTCGAGGCGCCGCGGGAGGGCTACCTCGTCGTCTCCGAGACCCACTACCCGGGCTGGCGGGCCACCCTCGACGGAGCCCCCGCGGAGATCCTCCCGGCCGACGTCTTCCTTCGGGCCGTCCGGATGCCCGCGGGCCGGCACGAGGTGCGCTTCGAGTTCCGGCCCGCCTCCTGGACCGGGGGGCTGCTCGCCGGCGCCGTCGCGACGGCCGTCTTCCTCGGATTCCTCGCCGTCCCCCGCGGCGCGGCGCGCGAGAAACTTGCCCTCCCCCCCCCCGGCTAGCGGGGGCCTCGGGAAGGAGGGTCGGGCTTCGGGAAGAGATTCGGCTCGAGCCGCCGCAACTCCGCGATCGCCTGCTCGCGCGGCAGCTCGGCGATCCGATCCGCCTCCTCCGGCGGCAGACCGGCGACCTCGCGGAGGTGGACCCGGATCTTCTCGCGGAGCAGGCGCTCCATCTCGCGTCGTCGCTCCGGCGGAGGGAGCGGCTCGAGTCTCGCCCGCTCCTCCGGGGTCGGGGCGAGGAAGGGCGGGAGAGGAGGGAGGGGACGGCCGCGGAGCCCCGCGCGAAGGAGGGCGAGCTGGGCGAAGAAGGGACGCGGGGGGAGCGCCTTCAGCCTCGCCCACTGCTCGGGCGACAGCCGCTCGGCGAACTCCGGCTTCGCCTCGAGCTCCGCGATCGTCCGCGCCTTGCGCAGGAGCATGAGCTCGGAGAAGCGCTCGGCCGGGGGGAGCGCGCGCAGGCGCTCGAGCTCCGCGGGGGGCAGCTCGCGCTCGCCCCACCGGAGCCAGTCCTCCTGGATCTCCCCCTGCGCCTCGCGAAGGAGCCGGCGGATCCGCCCGGCCCGCTCGAGGGGGGGAAGGTCCTTCAGCCGCTCCATCTCGGCGGGGGGGACCAGCCGCCGCAGGAGGTCGCGCCGCTCCCCGAGGTGGGCCTCGAGGGCGGAGCGCAGCGCCTCGGATCGCTCCCGGGGCGGAAGCCTCCGCAGCCGCTCGGCGACCTCGGGAGGGAGGAGCTCCTCCATCCGCCGCCGCAGCTCCTGGAGTCCGAGCGAGCGCTCCCGGAGCCTCTCCTGGTCCGGCCGCGGCAGTTTCCGGAACTGGTCGTAGCGCTTCCGCAGGGCGCTCCGCTCCCCCTCGGTCAGGGAC